>JAPOQB010000368.1 GCA_026710965.1 Deltaproteobacteria bacterium
CAATGGGGATACCGATGGACAATCTTCAGAAAAAGGTGTTGGCCGAGATCCGCGAGGAAGAGTTGGTCACCATGGCCATGGACATGGTGAGCATTTTCAGTCCGCCGGGTGCGGAGGCACCCGCCGGCGACTATCTCGCCGGGCGCCTGGCGGAGCTGGGCATGCGCGTCCAGCTTCAGGAGGTGGAACCCGGACGCAACAACGTGGTGGGCCGGCTGCGCGGCAGCAAGGGCTCGCCCACGCTGCTCTTCAGCGGACACTTCGACACCAGCACCACCGGACGCGAGGCCGAGGCGTGGGGCAGCGGCTATACCCCCGACATCGTGGGCGGCGGGGTGGCCAACGCCACCACCGCCGACGGGTGGATCCACGGCCTCGGCGCCAGCAACATGAAGGGTGCGTTCGCCGCCTACTGGGGCGCGGTGCGGGCGCTTCAGCGGGCCGGCGTGGAGCTGGCCGGCGACATCCTCGTGACCGGCGTGGTGGGCGAGACCGAAAAGGCGCCGGTGGACCAGTACCAGGGGGCGGAGTTCCGCGGCGGCAAGGTGGGCTCGCGTTTCCTGGTGACCCACGGCGTCGCCGCCGACTACGCCGTCATCGGCGAGCCCACCGGCATGCGCCTGCAGATCGGCGAAACCGGCTACTGCTTCGTCAAGATAACCGTCTACGGCAGGTCCCAGCACACCTGGTCCAAGGAGCACGGCATCGACCCCATCGAGAAGATGATGCGGGTGTTTGCCGCCCTCCAGGCGTGGGAGCCCACGTTCCGGGAACGCCATCCGCATCCCTTCATGGAAGCCCGCATCGGCATCGGCGCGATCCAGGGCGGACATCCCTACAAGCCCTCCAAGTGCCCGGCGCCCTTCTGCAACCTGTACGTGGACGTGCGCGTGGTGCCGGGGCAGAGCTTCCTGGAAGTGAAGCAGGAGATCGAGGCGGTGCTGGACGGGCTCAAGGCCGACGATCCCGAGCTGCAAACGGAAGTGGAGCTGTACCTCACCGGCAACGGCTTCGAGCTCGAGCGCGACGAACCGCTGGTCCAGGCCATGGAGCGCGCCCACCAGGACGTCTACGGCGAGCCCGTCCCGTTTGCCGCGCCCAACCGCTATGCCGTCTCCAGCGACGCCGGCCCGATGTTCGAGTACGGCATCCGCGGCCTGACCTACGGCCCCGGGGGCATCTCCACCGGCGGCCAGTTCGCCAACTACGACCCGGCTCATCAACACAGCGAGGTGCTCAAGATCGAGCACCTGGTCAAGGCCGCGGGCGTGTATGCCCTAGCGGCCATGGAATTGTGCGGCACGGCGTCGTAGCACGGCGTGTCGGAGACCTCGTCGGAGGAACGGAACATGGAACCCCTCATCGGGTATTCGGCCCTGATCGAGCGCCCTCCCCTGCGCTGGCCCGGCGACGCCCGGGTGGCGTTGTGGATCCAGATGAACCTGGAGCATTTCGAGATCGACGCCCCGGGGATGACCCTGCCGCCCAGCCGTTCGCCCGGCCCCATCCCCGATCCCAAGAACGCCGGCTGGCGGGACTACGGCGCGCGGGTGGGCATCTGGCGCCTCATGGAGATGCTGGACCGGCACCAGCTCCGCACCACCGCGCCCACCAACGACCAGGTGTGCGACTACTATCCCGAGATCATCCGCGAAGCGGTGCGTCGCGACTGGGAGCTCATGGGCCACGGGTTCAACAACTCGCACACCCTGGGGGGCCTGTCGCGCGAGGACGAGCGCGCGGTGATCCAGGCCAGCGTGGCGAAGCTTTCCGCCGCCGCCGGACGGCCCACCAAGGGCTGGCTCGGCCCCGGCCTGGTGGAAACCTTCAACACCCTCGACCTGCTGGCCGAGGCCGGCATCGAATACGTCTCCGACTGGTGCAACGACGACCAGCCCTATCCCATCGAGGTGAGCAGCGGCCGGCTCATCGGCGTGCCGTACTGCATGGAGATCAACGACATCTACGCGTTCGTCGGCGCCGGTATGGACGCCGAGAGCTTCTACCAGATGATGTGCGACCAGTTCGATGTGCTGTACAACGAAGGCGCGCACACCGGACGCATTTACGGCCTCTGCCTGCATCCGTTCATCGGCGGCCAGGCACACCGCGCCAAGTGGATCGACAAGGGCCTGGAATACATCCTGGGCCACGACGGCGTGTGGGCCGCCACCGCCGAGGAAATCTCCGACTGGTACTATCAGCACTACTACAAGGACGCGCTGGCGCAACTGCGGGCGCGGCAGCGGAGCGGAACAGGATAGGGGGCTGTCGGATATTCCGCGTCCTTCGACTTCGTTCCGCTACACCTTTCCCGAGCTGCTCGAAGGGCTCAGGACAAACGGCCCGATTTTTCAACACCGTTCGTCCTGAGCGTAGCGAAGCGAAGTCGAAGGGCGCCATCTTGCACAACGTCAATCGACCAGAGTCGCCAAAGAACTTGATCAAAGGGAGGAAGGCCGTGGCACTACGAGAAATCAGTTCCGTTCAGGTCCCCGGGGGCCAGGGCGCCGCCTGCACGGTTCAGGCCGGCCAATACGTGCGGGTGGTCGACGTCGAGGGCGGCCAGGTGGCCGATTTCAACGCCTGGACCCTGCCCGACTACCAGGAACAATTCTGGTCCGGACGCACCCGGATCGTGGAAGGAGCGCACCTCTCCACCGGCAACCGCCTGTTTTCCTCGCCCAACATGGAGGTGCTGTTCACCATCACGGACGACACCGTGAAGCGCGTCGACTCGCCCCTGGGCGCCATCTCCCACGATCTCATCTACGCGCGCTGCAGCTCGGGTCTGTGGAAACTCCGCGGCGTCGATAACGCCCCCAACTGCCAGGACAACCTCGTGCGCGCCATCGAATCCTACGGGCTCACCGCGCACAACGTCCACGACGCCTTCAACATCTTCATGAAGACCGGCATCGGCAAGGATGACCGTCTGTTCGAGGAACCCGCCGAATCCGTAGCCGGCGACTACCTGGAGCTGCGAGCGGAGAAGGATTGCCTGGTAGCCGTATCGTCCTGCCCCGGACGGGGCAACCGCTTTCCGGATTGGCAGAGCCGGCCGTTGCGGCTCGACGTGATGGCGGAAGAGTGAGGGGTGAGGGGGAGGTGCTCTCTGACCCGAGGGGCCGGCCTATTGGCCCCGGGGCTTCCCGATATCGTGGTCGAGGAAAGCCGGAG
>JAPOQB010000935.1 GCA_026710965.1 Deltaproteobacteria bacterium
ATACGGTGGTGGCTATCGGGTCGCTGTCATCGGGCGCGTTCATCCATTTCCTGGGCTGGAACTGGGTCAATATCGGCGCCATGCCGATGCTGCTCTTCACCGTGCTCGTGACCATCTGGCATGCCGCCGCCAAGTCGAAGGCCGCCGACTCTTGATCGCACCGGGGGGGAGCGCACGCTTTTGCATGTCGGCCCGACAATTGGAATTCTTGTGCAGGTCCGCCCTGGAAGGGCCGACAAAATGATGCTAGGTTACATGTAACTTAACGACAGGGCTTGCAATGGCCGAACCGATTCAACCAACAACATCCCGCGACAAGGTGCGCGCGCATCGCGCGCGCCTGCGCCGCCAAGGTCTGCGCCCGCTCCAGATATGGGTGCCGGATACCCGTGCGTCCGGCTTCAAGACCGAAGCCCACCGTCAATCAGTCGCCGTCGCAGCCAGTGCCCGGGAGCGGGAAGATCAGGGTTTCATCGACACGATTACCGACAGTGGTAACGAATGAGGCGCGGTGAGATCTGGACGGTCGCGGCTGGCGGGGACTACGCGGGCAAGGCACGGCCTGCCGTCATCCTCCAGGACGATAACTTTGACGGTACTGCCTCGATTACCATCTGTGCTTTTACGACAGACCCGACCGAGGCGCCGCTGTTCCGGCTTCCGATCGAACCCAACCAGGGAAATGGATTGCGCTCGTGGTCCCAGCTAATGGTGGACAAGATCACCACCGTGTCGAAAGAAAAGATCGGCGAGCGGATCGGCAGACTCGATGACCAGGACATCGTCAGGTTGAACCAGGCCGTAGTCGTTTTCCTGGGTCTGGCGGTTTCCCCCAGAGCTGACCGTTGAACGCCGGCAACGACATGACAATGCCATCCGGACCCCGGGGAGGACGCCATTTCCACCTCAACCATGTTTAACGGCCTCCGCACCAAGGGCGAGCCGCTCCGCGACGGCGACTCGGTGGTGCTCTTCGACCGCAAGGACCGGGAGTACCTGAAGACGCTCCGGGCGGGGGAGACCATCTCCATCCGGGGCGGGACCATCGCGGTGGACGACCTTCTGGGGAAGCCGGATGGCATCAGCGTCCGGTCGACGCTGAAGGAGCGCTTCGTGGTGCTGCGGCCCACCCTTGAGCGGCTGATCCCGAACCTGCCGCGCAAGGCCCAGGTGATCTATCCCAAGGACCTGGCGCTCATCCTGATGTGGGGCGACGTTTTCCCCGGGGCTACGGTGGTGGAGGCGGGCGTCGGCCCGGGGGCGCTGACGCTGGCGTTGCTGCGGGCGGTGGGACCCCAGGGGCGGGTCATCTCGTTCGAGTTGCGGGAGGAGCACGCCCGGGCGGCGCAACGGAACGTCGAGCGGTACTACGGGGAGGCGCCCCAGTGGACGCTGGAGCTGAGAGACGTCTCCGAGGGGCTTCGGGATATCGAGGCGGACCGGATCTTCCTGGACCTGCCGGAGCCCTGGCGGCAGACCGACCTTGCATGGCGGGCGCTACGGCCCGGGGGAATCTTCGTGGGCTACGTACCCACGGTCCTTCAGGTGAAGGGCTTCGTCGACTCCTTGAAGGAACACGGCGGGTTCGCCTGCATCGACACCATTGAAGCGCTGGTGCGTTACTGGCACGTCAAGGACATGAGCGTCCGGCCGCAGCACCGCATGGTGGCGCATACCGGTTTCGTCACCGCGGCGCGACGGATCGAGCCGTTGGAGCAACCCACGCCGCGCGCAGAAGGGGTGTAGGGGCGGGTTTCAAACCTGTCGGTGCCGCAGGGCGCCGTCGGCCGGCGCTTGTGATTACTTCTTCTTGCGGCAATTCCCGCAGTAGCAGACTTGGGACTCGGGGTCCTGGATCAGGCCTTCGTCCAGGTTGTGGCAGATTTTCTTGCACTCGAGGCAGATGTAGTAGATGCCCTCGATGGTCTTGTTGATCTTTTCCCGGTTGAGCACGCGCCCCTTGAGCTTCTCGATGCGAATCCCCAGGAGCTCTTCGTATTGGCGCTTGATCTTCAGCCGCCCGGCCGCGTCACCCGGCAGATCCTGATCGTCCAACTC
>JAPOQB010000640.1 GCA_026710965.1 Deltaproteobacteria bacterium
GCCTCCACGGCCACGCGTCCGGTCAGGTATCCCTCCAGCGAGACGAAACCGGACTCCGCGCTGGCAACGACGGCATGAAGCGCCTCGCGGTATTGGGAGACGACCGGAATCCGTGTGTCATGGGGAAAGGGTACCACCTGGGTGACGATGACATCCTTGCCCGAGGGGCCCAAAGCCTTTGCCAGCGCCGAGCTGCCGACGAAGGAGATGTTCACGAAGATGGGATTGAAACCGAGGCGCCGCGACCACTTGATGAATGTGGCCACCGGCTGGTAGGCGCCCACGATGATGACCGCTTCGGGGTTGCCGAGTCTCAAGTCCAGCACCGCGGTCTTGACCGCCCGGGTGTTGCGCGGGTAAGTGGCCTCGGCGGCCAGCGTCATGCCGCGCTTGTGAAGCGCCTGAAGCGTGCCCGAAAGCCCGGCGCGGCCGTAAGAGTCGTCCTGATAGAGGATGCCGATGCGTTCCACCCCAAGATCCCGGGTGAGCCGCTCCACCATCTCCTCGGTCTCCTGATAGTAGGACGCGCGTACGTTGATGACCGTGGGGCGCTTCCGCGCGTCGCGCAGGAACTCCGCGCCCGTGAAGGCGCCAACGTACGGCACGCCCGCTTCCGTGGCGATGGGCTCCGCCGCCTTCGACGTGGGCGTGCCCACGGCGCCGATCAGCGCGAAGACATGCTTTTCGTGGATGAGCCGGGTGGTGTTGGCGATGGCGGCCTCGGGCTCGTAGCGGTCGTCGAGGGTGGCGAGGCGCAGGTGCCGGCCATACACGCCGCCCGCGCGATTGACCTCCTCGAACGCGGCGGTGATGCCCAACCGCATCCCCTCCCCCAGGGCCTTGGCAGGCCCGGTCAGGGCAGAGGACTGGCCGAACATGACCGCTTCCGGACTGACGCCCGGTGTGGCCGGACCCGGCGGCGGTGTTGGTGTGGTGGATTCCGCGGCGGTCGCCGACGAGATCATCGTCAAGAGCAACGCCACGATGGTGAGCCGCCCAAACGCATACACGGAACTCAACTCCAGACCCTTTGCCCGAACTAACCGGACAGGACTCTAGTGTCCATTATAGCGCAATACCACGCAGGTGATGTCGTCCGATTGCGGATTGTCGCCGGCAAATTCCCGCACGTGATCGAGTACCAACGAGCTCACTTCTTCGCAGTCGGCCCGATCGATCTTGGCAAGCAACGAGTCGAGACGTTCTTCGCCGAACTCCTCCGACCCCGGACCCTCGGCTTCGGTCACGCCGTCGGTGTAGAAGAACAGGGTGTCGTCGGCATGAAGCTGGAGGGAGTCGTGATTGAACTCATGGCCGGGAAGGACGCCCAGCGCAACGTCGCGAGTGGTAGGCAGAGCGACGACCTGGTGGTCTTCGTGAACCACCCGCGGCGGATTGTGTCCGCCGTTGCAATAGTCGAAGATCCCGCTCTGTGTATCGAGGACTCCATAGAAGAGCGTCACGAACATGCAATTATCGTTGTCCTCCGACAGCAGGTCGTTGACATAACCCAGGCACTGGTGGGGCGCTTCACCCTCCAGGGCGCGGCTCCGGAGCAGGGTACGGCAAGCCATCATGAAAAGCGCGGCGGCGATGCCCTTTCCCGAAACGTCGCCGATGGCCACGCCGATCTTGTCGTCCCCCAGGGCAAAGAAGTCGTAGAAGTCGCCGCCGACTTCCTTGGCCGGAATCATGAAGCCGTGGGTCTTGTAACGGTCGCTGGAGGGAAAGCTGCGGGGCAGTACCGACGCCTGCATGTCCCGGGCGACGTCCAGCTCGTAGCTGAGGGCCACCAGTTGATCCCTGTTGGACAACGCTTCACGTACCAGCGCCAGATGCTTCAGGGTTTTGTCGATGGTGATCTCAAGATCGTTGAAGTCAACGGGCTTGGTGACGAAATCGAACGCCCCCCGGTTCATCGCCGTCCGGATGTTGTTCATATCGCCGTAGGCGGACACGATCACGGAGCGGATGTTGGGCTTGGTTTCATTGAGTTGCTTGAGCAAGGCGAGGCCATCCATCACCGGCATGTTGATATCCGAGATGACCATCGCGATATCGTCATCCTCATCCAGCTTGTTGATGGCCTCCTGACCGTTGTGGGCGAAGTCGAACACCAACTCGTTTCGCCGGATGCGCCGGCGAAACTTCTGCAGCACCAGGGCTTCGAGATCCACCTCATCGTCCACCACAAGGATCTTGATGGGCTCGCCGGTGGACGACGAAACAACCTCCGCTACAGATGCTTCCAGCTCATCCGGCATTGATCGCGTCCTGGCGCGTTGGGTGAATGGCGAGGATTTCACTGAAACCGCTGATCTTGAACACCTCGGCGATATGGTCCCGCATGGCGCACAGCACGATCTTCCTGCCGCCCGCCTGAAGCTGCTTGGCCGCCAGCAGCAGGACCCGGAGCCCGGCGCTACTGATGTATTCGATGTTCTCGAAGTCTACCACCAACGAACCCTTGCCTTCCTCGATCAGCTTGAGAAGGGCCTCCTGGAACGGACTGGCCGTGCTGCCGTCGATGCGGCCCGCGGGCATGACCACGGTGGTATCGCCGTCCGTCTCCGTGTTGAGATCCAAAACGCTTCCGTTTGCCATCAACTGTCTCCTTTCAGAGGTGCGCGCAGAGTAATTCGGTTGAGCCCGTCGGTCCGCTGGTAGTTCGGATTCGGAAACAGCGTCTTGGTCAGGAAAACGCCAAGACCGCCGATGGGGCGGTCGTCAAGAGCTGCATGCACATCGGGCGCGGCGGCCTCTTCGAACGGGTTGAAGGGGATCCCGGTGTCGACGAGCTGCGCGACGACTTCGTCATCCTCGATGCGCAACTCCACCCGAAGCTCCTGCTTGTCCACCTCGGCGAAACCGTACGAAATGGTGTTGGTCGCCAGCTCGTCCAGGGCGAGGCTCAAATTGTGGATCTGCGTCTGAGAAAGCCCATTGGCCTCTCCAAACCGCGCCACCCCCTCGGCCAGCTCCTTGAGGGCGGATGAGAGCTCGGGCTCGAGGTCAAGCGATATCCGTGGGAGCGTCGCCTTCATTAATGCCATACCCGACGATTGGCGGGAATCATGTCCGAGCTTGACATGGGTTAACCGGTGAGAGGCTCTTACGACAAGGTTCGCCACACACCCAACGTACGTGCCGAATGATAGTCGATCAAGCGCGACCGTGTCAACAACCGGCGGGCGGCCGGCAGCCCCGATTTCTCAATCGGTCGAGCCTCTCGCGGCGAGAGGACGGCAATGGTTACATGAAACATTCCTAAAGCCGCGTGCCGTCCTTCAACCACCGCACCAGGGCCTTGTCAGGGTCCCCGATCTCCGCCACCGAGGTGTACCAACAGGCCTGCCAGCCGAACTCCGGAAGCCCCGTGAACACCATCAGATTCAAGGGATACGCCTCGCTGTCGGTGCAACGGCGAAAGTCGTCCCTGAACAGGAAGACCGGCTTGTCCCAGGCGATGGCCATGCCCAGTTCGACCATCACTCCCTCGTCCGGAGGACAGCCGTTAACCACCGCGAACAGGCCATCGGCGGCGCGCACGTCACCGAGGTCGGCTTGCCCGATGCGGTACGCCCAGCCGGACTCGGCGCGGTCCACCTGGTTGTTGCGCGCGAACGGCTCCCACACCTCTACCCCCAGCGCCTCCAACGCCGCCGTCAGCGCCGCCAGCGGACCCTCGCGTTGCTGCGACGAGAAACCGTAGGGATTGGCCAGATAAAGCGTTTTCTTGGAAGCCACTTCCACCATCCCGGACCGGCTCATCGGAGCATCATAAAGGTTGATAAAGGTAGAGTGACGATCCGCGGATCGTCCGGAGTTCCGGAATAGTCTTGGGTGACGAGAATTCCGAAAGGCGCGTTATTCGAGGATTTGTCCAGGAACGAGCGTATACCCAAAGTATCCCTGAAGGGATCGATACGCC
>JAPOQB010000959.1 GCA_026710965.1 Deltaproteobacteria bacterium
CCGGCGGCATGGCGGCGGTGGCCGAGGCGGCCCGGAACCTCTCCTGTGTGGGGGCCACGCCGCTGGGGCTCACCGACTGCCTGAACTTCGGCAACCCGGAAAAAGAAGACGTCATGTGGCAGTTCTCCCAGGCGATCCTCGGCATGCGCGAGGCGTGCCTGGCGCTGGAGATCCCGGTGGTGAGCGGCAACGTGAGCTTCTACAACGAGACCGAGGGGGTATCCATTCACCCCACGCCCACGGTGGCCATGGTGGGCCTGCTGGACGACGTCGAGCGCATCGCCACGCCGTGGTTCAGGCAAGAAGGTGACCTGGTGGTGCTGTTGGGCGCGGACCGCGGCGAGCTGGGCGGCAGCGAGTACCTCAAGGTCGTCCACGGGCAGGTGGCGGGGACCCCGCCGGCCGTGGATCTCGCGCTGGAGCGCGGAGTCCAACGCGCCTGCCGCGCAGCCGTGGAGGCGGGCTTTTTGTCGTCGGCCCACGACGTCTCCGAGGGCGGCCTGGCTGTGGCCCTGGCCGAAGCGTGCTTCGGCGATCCGGGCATCGGCGCGGTCATCGAGCTGGAGCCGGAAGGCCGTCCGGACGCCCTGCTTTTCGGTGAGGCGCACTCGCGAATCGTGGTATCGTTGCAGGAGAAGGACTTCGGCCGGCTGGAGGAACTGGCGGCGAAGGAGAACGTCCCGGCGGCGATCATCGGCCGGGTGGGCGGGGCCCGGCTCGTCATCGGCGACCTGGTACGCACGCGGGTGGAACGGCTCAAGAACCTTTGGTCGACGGCGTTGGAGCGGTGTGTTAAGTGAACGGAGTGTTCCTTGACAAGGACGTCATGTTCGACAAATTCCATGAAGAATGCGCCGTGGTCGGGATTCAGAATCACCCCGAAGCCGCCAACATGGTGTACCTGGGGCTCTATGCCCTGCAGCACCGCGGGCAGGAGTCGTCGGGCATTGTGTCCTCCGACGCGGGCGCGCTCATCTCCCACCGCCAGATGGGTCTGGTGGCGGATATCTTCAAGGAAGACATCATCAAGAACCTGCGGGGCGCCTCGGCCATCGGCCACAACCGCTATTCCACCAGCGGGCAGACCGACATCAAGAACGCCCAGCCGTTCGTGGTCGAATACGCCAACGGACCCATCGCGGTCTCTCACAACGGCAACCTGATCAACGCCAACCAGCTCCGGCAGGACCTCGAGGCGGCCGGTTCCATCTTCCAGTCCACCTCGGACACCGAGGTCATCATCCACCTCATCGCCACCTCCAAGGAGACCACCCTGACCGCCCGGGTGATCGACGCGCTCCGTCAGGTCAAGGGCTCCTACTCGCTCGTGTTCCTCACCGCCGACACCATGATCGCCGCCCGCGACCCGGTGGGCTTCCGGCCGTTGATCCTGGGCCGTTTCCCCCGAGCCGACGAGTCCGACTCCCATGTGGTGGCGTCGGAGACCTGCGTGCTCGATCTCATCGAAGCCGAGTATGTGCGCGAGGTGGAGCCCGGCGAGGTGCTGGTCTTCGGCCCCGGCGGCATGGAGTCCATTAAACCCTTCCCTGCGGCCCCACCCGCCCGGTGCATCTTCGAGTCCATCTACTTCTCCCGGCCCGACAGTAACGTCTTCGGCCACAACGTCTACCAGTATCGAAAGGAGCTGGGCCGCCAGCTTGCCCGCGAAAGCCACGTGGACGCCGACCTGGTGACTCCGGTGCCCGACTCGGGGGTCCCCGCCGCCATCGGCTACGCCGAGCAGTCCGGCATCCCCCTGGACCTGGCCCTGATCCGTAACCACTACGTCGGCCGCACCTTCATCGAGCCGCGGCAGAACATCCGGAACTTCGGCGTCAAGATCAAGCTCAACGCCATGCGCGACGTGCTCCAGGGCAAGCGCGTCGTCGTGGTGGACGACTCCATCGTCCGCGGCACCACCAGCCAGAAGATCATCCGCATGCTGCGAGAGGCCGGGGCCACCGAAGTCCACGTCCGCATCAGCTCACCCCCCACCATCAGCCCCTGCTACTACGGCATCGACACCCCCACCCACAAGGAACTCATCGCCTCCGTCCACTCCGTCGACGGCATCCGCGACTTCATCGGCGCCGACTCCCTCGCCTACCTCAGCCGCGAAGGCCTCTACACCTTCTTCAAGGGCGACGACACCGGCTACTGCGACGCCTGTTTCACGGCGAACTACCCCGTGCTGGCGGACGACAACGGCAAGACGCCGCAGTTGCATCTGTTCGAGGCGGTGAGCCGGCGGTGACTACGGCCGCTGAAGGGGCCTCACAGATGCGTACGTCACCCTCCAGTCTTGGGATTGCCCGACCGAATAGCGAGCGCTGTCTCAAGGGCCCTCCATACGGATCGACGTGTTCGCCACCGGGATTTCAGTGGAGACTGTCCGGATACATCACGCAGGACATCGTGTTATGAACTCACGAATGCTTGCGACGAGAAGCTTGACCTGATCTACGGTGTATTCTGAGAAATTGCCGTGAGCAGCATTGTTGCGCAAGCCGAGCCACGCGGTGACGCTTTTTTGATCAAGTTTCGTGTACGCCCCTGCTTTTGCGAGTTCCGCGTTCAGTGTGTCGGCTTTCTTGGTGTGCTGTCCGGATGTGGTCGTGACCTTATGTTTGTCGCATAGGTTCTTGAGGTGAACTTCCAAGGTGCTGCCAGCCAAAACGGCTGCGGCATCTTTGTAACCCTGGTCCGTGAGATGGGTGGACATCTCAAGAAAATCTCCAAATAAGTCGCCATGTAGGATCTCTTCGAACGAACGTAGGTAGTCATTCTGGATATCGGAGAGCAAAGCCTTTGCTATACCTATCATGTTGGCCGCATCAGTCCACTCGTGGGCGGGTCGTTTGCGCATCTGATCGATTTGTCTGAAGTAGGAAGACCCACGACCGGCGATTCTTTCGATTGCTGCTACACACCGGGTAGCGATATCCACGACGGTGCTTCTAGAAAGCGTGTCGGACGCGTCGTTGTATTTCGCGCGTTCAAGGGCTGCCTCATACTCTGTGATGACCGTCTGTAGTTGTTTCTCGAATACGTTGGTCACGCGCCGTTCCTTTCCGCGAAGATGTTGACAGATTTCGCATGCTTCCGAACATTGCTGGAAAGTTCTGACCTCAGGCACTCGTCAATCAGGAACTTCACGAAACAGGCGGGAGGTCGTCGAAATGGATCACGAATGATGAGCGTTGCCCGGGTCTTCGCGACGGGGATACATTGCGCCGCCGTCCGCGGCGCGGATAGGCTTCAGTGTATATCGGCGCCGCGCTGATCTGCGCTTCTGTCAGTCTCGGATAGGCTGCCTGGAGTGCCGCAATGGAGTCACCATTCGCGAGCATGGCGGCGATGTCGTGGACCGGGATGCGTGTTCCCTTGAAACACGGCGCGCCGCCTAACACGTTGTCGTCGGTCTCGACCATTCGCTTCGCCTCTGCCAACAGGCTGACGCGGTGAAACACAGTCTCCGCCATCACCCGCAAATCGACCGAAAGGGGCTCGTCATACACGGCCTCGGCTGCTGGCTCGTCGAGCAGGCGCCGAATGAGCCGGCGCCGTCCTTCAGGAGTAAGGACCGTCCCTAGCTGATAGGCGAGTTTCAGTCCAATCAAGCCGGCACCGAGAACGACGCGTGCACCGTTTCGGCTCTCCGCCGCGTCACCCAGCAAACCGGCGTCAATGATCCGATGTACCTGTTTCAAGGGGATACCGGTGACGCACGATGCTTCGTTCGCCGACCATGACTCCTTTTTCGCTAACCCAGTTGCCACAAATGTTTCCGCCATTGTGGAAGATATTTGTAGCCGTCGCGGGGGTCAGGCGCAAGGACGGCCTACAAGGGTCGCGGCGGGGGCCACGGTGACGTCGTCGCCTGTCCCATTTGTTTGGAGGAGCAGATCGCGCGTTTCGGACACGATTCCGTGGACGAACCATTGGCGTAACGAATAAATCCAGCACCCTGGTACGGTTGTTGCTCGGTAGAAGCCCAAAGGGGCAACGAAGTTTGCCAAAGCCAAGTCGAGAGTTGATGGTGGCGTGTCGGAGCGACTTATCGATTCGTTCGAAGACCTTCTGACGGACCCCGAGTTGCTGAGGAACAAGACGCTCAAGGAAGTCCAGGAACTCTTGAGCGCCACACCGGCGAACTGGCGGGTTGAAAGACTGCGCCGAGGAGGCAGTAAAGGCAGGGGATGGGTGCTGCGCGAATATACGAGGAACGGGAACGAAACGGGACGCATGATCCGGTACCACCCGGGCGGAGGACGTCACGGGCCGGGACCATATTGGCGGGTGATGAATTCCGGTGTAAAATCTTCAATCATTCCAGCCGGAAAACCTGATAGAGGTTAACACGATGCCAAAGTCAGTATCGGATGACCAGCTCTCGACCTTGTGGGATGCTGTACTCAACCTGGCTCTGCCCGCCAGCGAACAGCTCGCGATACTTGAAGCGGCCGGCGATGGCCGAGCGGTCGATGAACTGGCGCTCGACTACAACGACAATTGCTGGATCGTTACCGACGCGGAGTCAGAAAACCAGTTGACGTACGACGAACTTTCGGCGCTGCGGTCTTTGGACCGCAAACTTGACCAAATGAGTGGCGAAGCAAATTCCGGCAATTGGACGATCGAAGCTCTGCAATCCTATGATTGCTGGAAGGATGTTCGCAGGTTGGCCGTAGCTGCCTTGGCCATGAGACAGATCGCCAAGGTCAAGAAACCGGCTGCGTGACATGGCCGCTACGCGGGTTGTTGTTTCAGGTTCGTAGTCAGTCGCTGTTTATCTGCGTGACTTCAGGATATCTTCCAAGTCCAAGCCTCTCAGCCACCACGGCCACCCCACCGCTACAACGCGATGCCGCCGATGAAACAGAGGTGCTGGATCAACAGGAATCGTCATTTTGTTGGCTGCGCAGTTCCTGAGTTGCGGGCCGATTCAGGATGACCTCGTCCTCTTGACCACGTAAAACCACCCCGTAGTCTCTTCGCGCCCTCTCCACCGACACATACCCCTGCCGCACATCCTCCAACACGGCCTCCGGACTTCGCTCGAACGCGACTCCAACCCCGCCGCCGCCCGGCCGCTCTACGCGCAGCACGTCGCCAGTTCTCAGCCGCTGGTCGCCGAACCGGGAGGGCATGCTGCGTTCGTCGTCGCTGCCGGGGTTGATGATGCAGCCGCCGGTGCCGCCGGGGTGGCCGTCGTCGATGCCCTGGGGGGCCACGGCGTGCTTGTCGGTGCGCATGGAGAAGCGGACCTCGTCCTGGAGGATGCGGTACTCGCGGACGAAGCCTAGGCCGCCGCGGTGGCGGCCGGGGCCGCCGGAGTCGGGCAGGAGCTCGAAGCGTTCGACCTGGGTGGGGAATTCGGACTCGATGATCTCCACGGGGGCGATCTTGCCGTTGCTCAGGTGGAAGGAGGTGGCGGAGGGGCCGTCCTTGCCGTTTCGGCCGCCGACGCCGCCGGCGAAGATTTCGTACTGGACGTAGCTGCGCTTGCCGTCCCGGGCGCGGCCGCCCAGGGCGATGGCGCCGCTGCCGGAGCCCTCGGCGATGGTCTTGTCGGGGACGAGTGTGCTCATGGCCTGGAGCACGGCCTCGGCCACCACCAGCGCGGTGGGCATGTAGGCGTTCACCGCCGCGGGGTAGTCGGGGCACACCACGGTGCCCTGGCGGAACCGGGTTTCCACCACCCGCGCCAGCCCCTGGTTTATGGGCAGAAACGGGTCGATGAGGGCGATGAGGCAGTAGTAGCAGCAGGCGCGGACCAGGGGAGGGCGGATGTTGGCCGGTCCGGTGGTCTGGGGGCCGCATTCGGAGAAGTCGAACAGGATGCGGTCGCCGGTCTTCTCCACGGTGACGCGGATGCGTACGGGCTTGTCGAGGTCGATGCCGTCGTTGTCGACGCAGGCTTCTCCCTGGTAGCGGCCATCGGGCCACGAG
>JAPOQB010000265.1 GCA_026710965.1 Deltaproteobacteria bacterium
GTCTTCAGCAGGTGCTCGCTGGTGGTACGATCCGGCAACGCCACGATGAAACGGATGCCGGCGCGTTTGATTTCCCGGATGAGGTCCCGGGCCTTGAGCCTGTCGGCGTCGTTGTCTCCGGCCACGCTTCACTCCTTCCGTTGTCAGGGTGTGGCGTCCTGTCCGAGGAAGCCAATGCCGACCTCTATACTATGGGGCCTCCTTCTAGGAAAGACTTGAACGCGCGGATATCCGCCGGCGAATCCGGCCGCAGCTCGCACCAGCGCAAGGCGCCCTCGTAGAGGCGGACGGTGGGCCCGAGCCCGTGAGCGGCCGGCAGGAGATCCCTGAGGCAGTCGTACCAGGCCCGGCGTTCGTCCCGGTCGGGCGGGTCCGGATCCTCCGCGTTGAGCACCTCGCACAGGCGGCGCCATTCCCGGGTGGAGAAGCCCATGCGGAGATCCGCCGGATAGATGCCCAGGGCAATGGCCCGGGGCCGGGTGAAGTGCTGCCGCTCGTCGAACTCCAGAATGAATCCCGGGCTTGCTATATAGTAGTCGCACGGCGGCATCCGCGGCGTCCGGATGAAGTTCCCGTAACCCCGGTGGTCGTGGAGGGCGTCGAACACGCGTTGCAGAACCTCCCCGATCCGGGTGCCGCGGTAGGCGTCGGGACTGCTGGGCCAGGGAAACGAATGGTCCTTGCTGCACGCGTCCGGAAACAGCGCCGTGAGGAGTTGATGCAACCGGGTCTTGCAGTCGCGACAGTGCTCGGAATGGCTCGTATTGGGCATGACGGCGGCATTATTGTTAATATCCGGCATGGAGGCAATCCTGCGTCGTTTCCCATGGCGGTTGGCCGGACAGGACACTAGAGGACCCGTGGAGGAGCATGATGGGCTGGACTTACCTATTCATTGCCGGCGTGTTCGAAACGGCGTGGGTCATCGGCCTCAAGTACACCGCCGGGTTCTCCCGGCCGTTGCCGAGCGTGCTCACGTTGTTGGCCATGGGGGTGAGCGTCTTCCTCCTGTCGCAGGCGGTGAAGACCCTGCCGCTGGGAACGGCGTACGCGGTCTGGACCGGCATCGGCGCCGTGGGCGCGGTGGTGCTCGGAATGATCCTGTTCGCGGAGTCGAGAGACGTGCTCCGGCTGGTGTGCATCGGCCTCATCATCGCCGGCATCCTGGGGCTCAAACTCGTCTCCAACGAGGGGTGAACAATGTGTTACCGGGAGCTTGAATGAAACGGATCTGTGTTTTTTCGGGGTCCAGCATCGGCGCGCTGGACGAGTACGCACGGACGGCTAGGTCGGTGGGCCGCGAGCTGGCCCGGCGGGGCATCGGCGTGGTGTACGGGGCCGCCTCCATCGGCCTGATGGGATGCGTGGCCGACGCGGCCCTCGAGGAAGGCGGCGAGGTCATCGGCATCATCCCGGAAGCCCTGATGGAGGCGGAGGTGGTGCATACGGGTCTGACCGAGCTCAAGGTGGTGCCGTCCATGCACGAGCGCAAGGCTTTGATGGCGCGCCTTTCCGACGGGTTCATCTCGCTTCCCGGGGGTTATGGCACGCTGGAGGAGCTGGCGGAGATGATCACCTGGCTGCAGCTCCGGATTCACGCCAAGCCCTGCGGCGTCCTGAACGTCCGGAATTACTACGACCACCTGATCCGCTTCCTTGACCACGCCGTGGCCCAGGGGTTTCTCAAGCAGAAGCACCGGGACAAGCTGCTCATCGCCGATACCGTCGATGAGCTGCTGGGCGCGTTGGAGGGGTTTCGTCTCGGCTGACCCCCGCCCGCCGGCTCACCGGCGTCCTCGGGCGAACCCTCTGCCCGCCACCGTCGCCACGGCGATCAGCGTCATGAGCCAGGCGAACCAGTCGCCGTAGCGCACGTACATCGTTTCCATCTCCATCAAGGGAACCCTGGCCGTCAGCACCCCCTCGGTGAACAGCGGCAGCGCCGCGGACATGCGGCCGGCGGGATCGATGACCATGGTTACGCCGGTGTTGGTGGCGCGCACGAGGGCCCGCCGGGTTTCCAGGGACCGCCATCGAGCCAGCCGCGCATGTTGCCAGGGCGCCACGGTGCGGCCGTACCAGGCATCGTTGGTCAGGTTGACCAGCAGGTTGGCGCGCTCGTCCCGGACGAAACGGCGGGAGAGGTCCGGCATCAGGTCCTCGTAACAGATGAGCGGCGCGACCCGGGCGCCTTTTGGCAGGACGAGGGGGCGCTCGATCCGGCCCGGTGTGAAACCGTCGCCGATGGGCGGCATGCCCGGCACCGAGCCGATGAGCCACGACAAGGGTATGTACTCGCCGAAGGCCAGCAGCACCCGCTTGTGGTAGCGGCCCAACACGGCCCCGGCGGGGTCCAGCGCGAAGGCGCTGTTGTATTTGCGGAAACGGTCCCCGGGTCGCCGCTCGTAGCTGATGGCGCCGACGATCATGTGCGGATGGCGCGCCGGAAGCAGCGCCCGGGGGATGCGCCGGGCCCTGTCGCGCAGCACTTGCTCCATCGCCGACTCGGGCCAGATGACCAGATCCGCGTCGCGGTGCCTCTCGGAGAGATTCTTGTAGGTCTGTTGGTTGGTCTTGAGGAAGGCGGCCTTGCCCTTCCGCTCGATGGAGATGTTCCCCTGGATGACCGCGACGTCGAGCCTCGCGGCCGCTCGTGCCGCCACGTCGACTTGCGCCAGCCGCACTTGTCCATACACGACGGCAGCGGCCAGGACGGCCCCCACGGTCCCCACGGCCCACCCCGCCGACCGCAGAGTCCCCTCGCCCCCCCGCGCGCGCAGGACTTTGTAGAGGGCGGTGCCGCCCCACAGCAGCACGAAAGTGGTGCCGTAGTGGCCCACCAGGTCCGCGGACTGGTTCAGGGAAGTGAACTCGGTCTGGCTGGTGGCGAGATACCAGGGGAAGAGGTTGGGAAACCAGAACTCCACCGCGACCCAAAACGCCGGCGGAAAGAGTCCGAGGGGACCTGTTCCGCACCGGCGCACCAGAGCCGCGAAGGCGACGAACGGTATCGCCGAATAGAGCACGAACAGGGCGAACCCCACGGCGGCCAGGGCATAGTTGACCCCGCCGAACACGTGAATGGTGTAGACCAGCCAGTGAAACCCCAGGGTGATGGTGGCCATGCCCGTGAGCGCCCCGGCCCAAAGGGCCAGCCGCCAATCGCGGGCCCGCTCCACCGCCGTCAGAAACGGCACCGGAGCGAGCCAGGTCAGAGGAAAAAGAACCGGCCAGAGGAACGGGGAGGCGATGAGCGCGGCACCGAGGAGCGACAACGGCAATAACGACCTGAAACCAGCCATGAAGCCGGAAGTCTACGTGCACCGTGAGCGGGCGTCAACGTCGGCCGGCATGGGTTGCGTTCCGGTCAAACCGCACACGTCGCACCCGTTGACAGGGGAATCCGCGAACGATTAATGTAGGGCTCGCGTAGTGCCGAATTCGGCATGGACGCTCGATTTATAGTCAGACCGTTTCAAGGAAACGTCGATTCGGAAATCATCGAAAAGGGGGAAAGAGAAATGGGTCAAGCATTCATAGATGCCGACGGGCATATCATGGAGCGCGAGAACGAGATCAACGAGTTCATTGACGAGAGGTACCTGGGACGGGGCAGCCTGAGCTTCCGCCAGATGCTGCCGAGTCTCGACAAGTTCCACACTCCGCGGAACCGCATCATCGAGCCGGAGGGGATCTTCGACGCTTCCGTGGGACCCGAGCGCTGGCTCGAGTTCCTCGCCAAGACCGGGATCGAGAGCTCGGTACTCTATCCCACGGCCGGCCTGTCCTACGGCCAGGTGCACTTTCCCGAGTGGGCGGCGGCGTACGCGCAGGCGTACAATGACTGGTTCACCGAGAAGTACACGAAGGTCAGCGACCGGTTCAAGGGGGTCGCGCTGATTCCGGTGCAGGACGTGAAGGCGGCGGTCAAGGAGTTGCGCCGGGCGGTCAAGGACCTGGGTATGGTGTGCGCCATGCTGCCGTCCAACGGCCTCGACCGGCACTACGGCTCCGAGGAGTTCTGGCCGCTCTACGAGGAGGCGCAAAAGCTCGATTGCGCCCTGGCCGTCCACGGTGGTTGCTACGGCGATCTGGGCTTCAACTCGTTCAAGGTCTTTCCGGCGACACGCGCGCTGGGGATGCCGTTTCCCCTGGCCATCCACATGACCGGGATGATGTCCGAGGGCGTCTTCGACCAGTTCCCCGATCTGCGGGTGGGCTTCCTCGAGGGCGGTACGGCCTGGATCCCGTTGGTGCTCGACCGCCTGAACCGCGAGGTGGAGTACGGCGGCCTGCAGCTCAAGCGGGAACCCCTGGAATACTTCCGCAGCGGACGGGTCTTCATCGGCTGCGAGGGCAACGAGGACGTGCTGGTCTACTGTGTCAATCGCATAGGACACGAGGTCTTCATGTTCTGCTCCGATTTCCCTCACGAGATCACCATGGACAACTGCATGGAGGAGATCGACGAGATCCGCGACCGGGAAGAGCTCACGGACGAGCAGAAACAGGCGATCCTCGGGGACAACGCGCGGAATTTCTACAAGATCTGACCCAGGGCCGCGACACGTTCGGTCCGGGGGCGTCGCTTGACGCCTCCGGACCGAAGGGCTAACATAAGTATGTCCAAAAGGGACACATCGTAAGTCTCACCTTGCGGAGCCTACTCGAAGGACCGACCGACCGGATCGTGGTTCAGAAAAAAATCTTGCCATGTTCGACTCCCTTTGAAGTTTGCGCACAGGGTGTACGGCCATAACGTTCAGAAGGAGAGAACATGGAAGGCAGAAAACTCTACGTTGGCGGGTTGCCATACTCGACGACGGACATGCAGCTTGAGGAAGTTTTTTCGGTCCACGGCGCCGTTGAATCCGCTCAGGTCATCATCGACAAGTTCACGGGTCGCTCGCGGGGCTTCGGCTTCGTCGAGATGGGCACTTCGCA
>JAPOQB010000824.1 GCA_026710965.1 Deltaproteobacteria bacterium
ATGGACTACATCCTCCAGCGCCGGCAGAGCACCTCCTTCGCCGTCACGGAGGACGTGCTCCTGGCCGTCCACTTCATGATCTGCCAGTCGGATTTGACCGCGCATCCGGGTCAGTACCGTCCCGGGTGGGTTGGGGTGAGGAATACCAAAACCGATGAGGTGGTGCACGAAGGGGTAGACCGCGACCAACTGGAGCCTCTCATCCATGAGCTTCTGGACTACGTGAACAATGAGGATGTCGAGTCGGTCTTCCTGCGCGCGGCCATGACCCATCTGAACCTCGCGCTGCTGCATCCGTTTACGGACGGCAACGGGCGAACGGCCAGGTGCATCCATACCGCGGTGTTGGCGAGCGACGGGATTGTGGCGCCGGCCTTTTCTTCAATCGAGGAATACATCGGGCACAATCAACAGGGCTATTACAACGTGCTGGCGGAGGTCGGCGGCGGCGCGTGGAATCCACGGCGCAATGCCAAGCCGTGGGTACGTTTCTGCCTGGGCGGCCATTACCGGCAGGCACAGACCCTTCTCCGCCGGACCCGGGAGTTGGAGAGGGTCTATGCAGAGCTTTCGAACCTGGTGGAGTCCAGAGGGTTTCCCGACCGCACGGCCATGGCGCTGCTCCAGGCGGCCTTTGGCAGCAGGGTCAGGAACTCGTCGTATCGAGTGAGCGCGGATGTGTCCAACAATCTCGCCAGCCGGGACCTGAAGATGCTCGTGGATGCGGACCTTCTCGTCTCAGAGGGCGAAAAGCGGGGCCGCTTCTACAGGGCGTCCCCGACCGTCGCCGAGATTCGCCGGACCTTGCGCCTCCCGAGACAGGTAGACGATCCTTTCGACCCGGCCGGACAGCTTCAAAACTCTCCCGGTCAGGCAAGCCTGTTCCCTGCCAACTGACTCCAAGTTGCGGTCGTAGCGCCCGGATGCGGGCTGGCCGGCTCCTCTCGCCGCTTTGAGCCCGATCTGATAACGTCGTCTGAAGGCCCGTGAATCACTCTGAAATCAATTCGGATGCACCGGTGACGGTCGGAACGGAGCGGAAGGGCGAAAATCCTTCGGCGCGGCTGCGGGAGATCGTCGGCCGGGAGTGCTCCCGGGGCGGACCGCCGGGCATCGTCCGCGTGGAGACCGTGCTCCCGCGCATCGACGCACTTGCATGGCTGCGGGCGCAGGAGGCCGGCGTCGCCAGGTTCTACTGGGCGGGCAGGGACGGCGAGCATGAGGTGGCCGGTACCGGCGTCGCGGACGTTGTCACGGGCGCGGAATCGGACGCGGTCGACTCGCTGTTCGAGCAGTTGCGCGCCCGCCTCGAGGCCGGTGCGACGGCGGCGCGGTACTTCGGCGGCATGCGCTTCAACGGGGAATGCGCCGCGGCTGCGGCCTGGCGGGACTTCGGCGGCTACCGGTTCGTGTTGCCGCGGTTCGAGCTGAGCCAAAGAGGCTCCGACAGCGTGTTGGCGTACCAATGGCCGCGTTCCTCCGCCAACGTCGACACCCTGATGCGCGAGATCGACGCGCTGGTCTTCCCGGAAACCGCGGCCGCGTGCGTCCACCCCGAGGCTGCCGGCCGCGACGATCTGCCTGACAGGGCCGGGTGGGACGCCGCGGTGGCCGGCTCCCTCGCTCTCGTTTCCGCCGGAGACCTGGACAAGGTCGTCCTGGCCCGCAAATCCACGTTCGCCTTTGCGGCGGAGCTCGACCCCCTGGCCTGCCTGCAGGCGCTGTTGCCGGGGGCGGAGCACTGCTACCGGTTCTGCTTCGCACCCGCCCCCGGCCGGGCCTTCCTCGGGGCGTCGCCCGAGCGGCTCTACCGCCGGGAAGGGCATCGGGTCCTGTGCGATGCCATCGCCGGCACGCGCACGCGCGGCGACGGCGCGTCGCTGGACCGGCAACTGGAACGGGATCTCATGGGCAGCGACAAGGAGCGGCGGGAGCAGGACTTCGTGGTCCGGGGAATCCACGAAAGCCTGGCGCCGCTGTGCGGCTCGCTGAACGCCGGCGTCGCCCCGTCGGTGGTGAAGCTGCGCCAGTGCCAGCACCTCATGAGCACGTTCGAGGGCGCGCTGCGCGACGGCGTCGGCGACGCCGAGCTCCTGAAGGCGCTGCACCCGACCCCTGCCGTGGGCGGCTACCCCACCGGCCCCGCGGTCCGGGAGATCGGCCAACGGGAACCCTTCGACCGCGGCTGGTACGCGGGTCCCGTGGGCTGGGTGGGCCGCGACGGCGCCGAGTTCGCGGTGGCGATCCGCTCGGCGCTGGTGGAGGGCTCGACCCTCTCGGTGTTCGCCGGCGCGGGCATCGTGGCCGGGTCGGTGCCCGGCGAGGAGTGGGACGAGCTGGACTACAAGATCAGCCACTTCACTCAGGCCCTGAACCTTCCGCGATGACTGACCTGCAGGCCGCCAACGTCAACCACCTGTGGGCGACGCTGCTGATCGAGGAACTCGTCCGCAACGGCGTCGACACGTTCTGCGTCGCGCCGGGCTCCCGCAGCACGCCGCTGGTGGTGGCGCTGGCTCGAAACGGCCGCGCCCGAACCGTCGTCCACTACGACGAGCGCGGCGCGGCCTTCCACGCCCTCGGCCACGGGCGCTTCGCCGGCGCCCCCGCCGCGGTCGTCACCACGTCCGGCAGCGCCCTGGCCAACGTCTGGCCGGCGGTGGTGGAGGCGTCGCTCGAGCGGATTCCCCTGCTGGTGCTGAGCGGCGACCGCCCGCCGGAGCTGCAGGACGCCGGCGCCAACCAGACCATGGACCAGGTCAAGTTCTTCGGCGGCTACGCCGAGTGGTCGGCGAC
>JAPOQB010000960.1 GCA_026710965.1 Deltaproteobacteria bacterium
GCCAGGGTTTCGTGCTGGTGCGGCACGACACCCGGATGAAGGACTTCTATGACGAGGAAGAGGTACGCACGGTCTACTACAAGGAGACGGAGGAGTTGGTGAAGCGTACCTCGGGGGCGAAGCGTGTGGTGGTGTTCGATCACACGCTGCGCTCGGGCGACGAGGCCACGCGGGAGGCGAAGCAGGTGGGCGGCCCGGTGCGCGGCGCCCATAACGACTACACGGACTGGTCGGGGCCGCAGCGGGTGCGCGACATCCTGCCGGACGAGGCCGAGGAGTTGCTCAAGGGCCGGTTCGGCGTGATACAGACCTGGCGGCCCATCAACCGCCCGGTGATACGGGATCCCCTGGCCATCTGCGACGCGCTCAGCACCGGCATGGAAGGCGCCATCCCCACCGCGCGCATCTACCCGGACCGGCGCGGCGAGACGCTGCACTACACCTTCAATCCCAAGCATTATTGGTACTACTTCCCGCACATGGAACGTCACGAGGCCGTGGTGTTCAAGACTTTCGAGTCCGAGAAGGACGGGCGCGCGCGCTGGACCCTGCACTGCGCCTTCGACGATCCCGACACGCCTCCCGATGCGCCGGCCCGGGAGAGCATCGAAATGCGCACGCTGGCTTTCTTTTAGGGATATCTCTTACGTCCGGCGCGCTTGACTTGCGTCCTTCGACTTCGCTTCGCTACGCTCAGGACGAACGGCTTGAGGTCTCTGGACCGTTTGTCCTGAGCCCTTCGACAAGGCTCAGGACAGGCGAAGCGAAGTCGAAGGACGACAAATTCCGACAGACTCCCAGGAGGCATCCATGAGCAACTTCGACGTGGTCGACACCACGATAGACGCGGTCCACAAGGCGTATGCGGCAGGGCAGCTTACCCCACGAGACCTGGTACAGGCCTACATCGACCGGATCGAGGCCTATGACAAGAAGGGACCGGCCCTCAACTGCATCATCACGGTCAATCCCAACGCGCTGGAGGAGGCCGACCGGCTCGGCGCCTCGCCCGTAACCGGGCCGCTCCACGGAATCCCCATCGTGTTCAAGGACCAGGGCGACGCCAAGGGGATGCCCACCACTCTGGGGAGCGTGCTGTTCAAGGACTACTACCCCGACCGCGACTGTTTCGTGGTGGAGCAGCTCAAGAAGGCCGGCGCCATCATCCTGGCCAAGGCCACCCTCGGGGAGCTGGGCGGAGGCGACACCCACGGCTCGCTGTTCGGCTCCAGCCGCAACCCTTACGATGTCGAGCGCACGGTGGGCGGCTCCTCCGGCGGGTCCGGCGGCGCCGTGTCCGCCAACTTCGCCACCGTGGCCGTGGGGCAGGAGGGCTATGCTTCCATCCGCCGTCCCTCCACCTGGAACTGCGTCGCCGGCATGCGCCCCACGCCCGGGCTGGTGAGCCGGGGCGGCGTGTACGACGGCTGGCCCGACATGACCGGCTCGCTGGGCCCCATGTGCCGCACGGTCGGGGACATGGCCCGGCTGTTGGACTCCATGGTCGGCTACGACCCCGAGGATCCGGTGACCGCCCGCGGCGTCGGCCACGTACCCCCGAGCTACACCGACTTCCTGGACGCAGGCGGCCTCAAGGGCGCGCGTCTTGGCATCCTGCGGGAGCCCATGGGCTTCATGGCGGAACCGGACACCGACGACTTCCGGCAGATCACCGAGGTGTTCGACAAGGCGGTGGCCGACCTCCAGGCCGCCGGCGCCGAGGTGGTGGATCCGGTGGAGATACCCCAGCTCAACGAGCTGCTGGCCAAGCGGTCGTGGAACCCCACCAACGGCGACGAGGCCTTCAAGCTGTACTACGGCAGGAGCGCCAAACGGCCGTTCGAGTCGCGCCAGGAGGCGATCGCGTCGCCGGACTTCGCCAAGGTCCACTACAACGCCCAGAACCGCTGGAAGGCGCCCCTGGACGCGGACAAGCATTACCAGTATCTGCTGGCGCGCGAAAAGCTCATGGGCAACCTGTTGAAGGTCATGGCCGACCACCGGCTCGACGCCATCGTGCACAAGTCGGTGGAGCACCAGCCGACGCTCATCACCGAAGGCATCAAGCCGCCGTGGGTCAACATGAGGGGCGTGCCCCACATCAATACGTTCCTGATATTCGTCTCGTCGGTGGTGGTGCCCGGGGGCTTCACCCGGGACGACCTGCCGGCCGGCATCACATTTCTCGGACGGCCCTACGACGACGGCCGCATGATCAAGTTCGCCTACGCCTACGAGCAGGCCACCAACCACCGAAGGCCGCCGGCCACCACGCCGGCTCTGTGACGGAGGAGGCATGCCTCGCATACCGGAGCTCACGGAAAGAGAGGCGATTCCCGAGGATCAGCGGCAGCACTACGACTCCATCATGGCCAGCCGGAAGCGGATCGGGGCGCCCTACGCGAACCTGCTCCACTGCCCGGATCTGGCCGCGCGCACGGCGCACCTGGTAGGGTATTCGCTCCACACCTCGGACTTTCCCCTCAAAGAGAAGGAACTCGTCATCTGCACCGTCGCCCGGGAGATGGATTGCGTGTACGAGTGGGCCGCCCACTCCGGCCACGCCCTGGATGCCGGGGTGCGGGAGGAGGCGGTGGCGGCCATCCGTGACGGCAGGGCGCCCGAGGGCCTTAACGACGACGAAGCACCGTTCGTCAAGTACGTCCAGGAGCTTCTCCGGCCTCCGCATCGCGTCACCGAGGCGACCTTCAAGGCGCTCCGGGAACGTCTTGGAGACCAACGGCTGGCGGAGCTTACCGGCATCGTCGGCGGGTACGTCGGGCTCGCCTGCTCCCTCAACGCCTTCGAGATCGGCGCGCCCGAGGGCATGCCGGTCCTTCCCACGGGGTGAGCACCGTGTCCATCGCCCACCGCGAACCCGACCTCGACGCCGCGGTCAAGAGCGGCATCCCCGTCCTGGAAGTGGCCGATTTCCTCGCCGGCGTCGCCGGCGCCCGGGAACGCCGGGCGGCCGAGCTGCGCCACGCCCTGGAACGGGTGGGCTTCTACTACATCCACGGCCACGGCGTGCCCCAGGCACTCATCGATGAGGTCTTCGCCCAGTGCGCGCGTTTTCACGCGCGGCCGCTGGCCGAGAAGATGGCGGTCCGCGGCAACGAGCACAACGTCGGCTACATGCCGCTGAACGGGTACGTGTCTCGCAGCTCCCGGGTCGAGAAGGCCACCCGGCCCAACTTCGTGGAGGCGTTCTTTCTCAAGCGCGACCTTCCTCCGGATCATTCGGACGTGGTGGCGGGGGTGCGCTACCGCTGCGCCAATCCCTGGCCCGAGGCGCAGGCACTGCCGGGGTTCCGGGAGACGGTGGTGACCTACCTCGACACCATGGAGCAGCTCTGCAAGCGCATGTTGCCACTCTATGCCACGGCATTGGATCTTGCCCCGGACTATTTCGGCGAAGCCTTCGCCGAACCCCAGTACACTCTGCGGATGTCCCACTATCCACCCGCGGAAGTGGGCGACGCCGACCAGTACGGGCTGGCGCCGCATACGGATTCGAGCTTTCTCACCATGCTGCCGCAGGCGGAGCTGCCGGGACTGTCCATCTGCCTGCCCTCGGGCGCGTGGACCGACGCGCCGGTGGTGCCCGGCACCTTTCTGGTCAACTCGGGAGACATGCTGCGGCGTTGGACCAACCACCGGTTCCTGTCCACGCCCCACCGGGTGGTGAACCGCAATGCCGGCCGGGATCGCTATGCCATCCCGTTCTTCTTCGATGCCACCCACGATTTCCCCATGGCGTGCCTGCCCACGTGTCACGGACCGGACAACCCGCCCCGTTACGAGCCCACGACCTACAGCGAGTACATGCGCTGGTTCGCCCGGCAATACGACCATGTACGGCGTCATGACAGCCACGAACCCGACGACCCCGGCGTCCCCCCGCCGAACTGAGGGGTCTGGTCAAAAACGTCAATGTTACGGGTATTTGTCAATTTGGTAACAGCCTCTGTGGAAAAGCCTGTGTATAACGGTGGAACGCGTGGAAAACCGCCCTGTTCATCCGGGATTCACCGGATTGCACAATTTCTGCGCACCGGTTTTTTTCAGAAATTCGCGCAGTTGCGAGAGATTGGGCTCGGCGGGCGGCGGATCCGGGGAGCCGGCCCGCCCGGCATAACCCGGACCCGGATATTGCTAAGTGACTGATTCCCAAAAGACAATGGGTGGAAACGCGAACCTGCATGCATTGCTTCGGCCGAACTCGGTCGCGGTCATCGGTGCGTCTCCCAAAGCCAGCACCGGTGGACGGCTGTTGGGAAGCCTCCTGTCTTCCGGTTTCCGGGGCGCCGTCTATCCCGTCAATCCGAATTATACGGAGATGAGGGGCAAGCCGTGTTATCCGTCGCTCGACGAGC
>JAPOQB010000092.1 GCA_026710965.1 Deltaproteobacteria bacterium
CCCGGACCCCGGTGGTCAAGGCCCTGGCCCAAACGCCGAGCCCGGTGGACTCCGAGCCCGGGCAGGTCAAGACGGTGGCGAAGAAGCCCCCGAAGCGGGTCCGGCCCGAACAGGCGAGACCCCGACGGACGGACACGGCGGCCATGGCGGCGGAGAATCCCCGCATCACGGCCGCTGGAGTGACGGCACGGAAGCCGGCCCGCCGGGACGGTTCCGTAAAAAAGCCACAACTGGCTCGTGGCGTAGCCCCGGCGGCATCGACCGGCGGGGACATCCAGACGACCGTGGACCCGAGTCCGGTCCGGTACGCACGGACCGTAAAGCCCCGATATCCCCGGAAGGCGCGCCGGGCCGGCTGGGAGGGCACCACCGTGCTCAAGGTGCGCGTGGACCCCGACGGCGCCCCCGACCGGGTCATGGTGGACCGGACGTCGGGCTTCGACATTCTCGACGCCGCCGCGGTGAAGGCGGTGCAACGCTGGAGATTCCACCCGGCGCGGCGCGGAATCGAGGCCTTGTCGAGCTGGGTCAGGGTTCCGGTCGCGTTCAAGCTGAAGGAGAACCGCTAGCCAAGAGACACGGATTGACCATACTCAACGGCGTGAAGACGGATGCCAGGGAAAGGGGTGCGAATCCCCTGCTGCCCCGCAACTGTAACGGCTACGAAAACCGCAAGCTGTCCCGTTTGTGAAACAGGACACCAGCCACTGCCCGTCCGGCGGGTGGGAAGGCGCGGTGAGTAGGCCGGCAGCCCCACGGACTGCCCGAAAGCCCGAGCCAGGAGACCTGTCCGCCTTCCTCAACAATCCGCCTTCGCGGGAAAGGAAGATTGCCATGAAGTTTCTGACCGCGGGTGTCATCACCCTCTTCATTCTCCTGACCTCTCAACCGGGCGCGGCCCAGTCCCGGACAGACGCCATCGAGCAGCTCCCCGAAATCGTGGTATCGGCGAGCCGGGTGCCGCTGGAAGCCAAGGCCGTGGGCAGTTCCGTCACGGTGATCACCGCGGAAGAGATCGAGCGCAAGCAGGCGCGCGTGGTGTCCGACCTGTTGCGGGAGGTTCCCGGGATCGCAGTGCACCGTTCGGGGACCGCTGGCACTCTGACCGCGGTTCGCATGCGCGGCTCCGAGCACGGGCACACGCTCGTGATTATCGACGGCGTCAAGGTCAACGACCCCAGCAATGCCGGCGCCACGTTCAACTTTGCGGACCTGCTCACCGCCGACATCGAACGCATCGAGGTCCTCCGCGGACCGCAGAGCGGACTCTACGGCAGCGACGCCATCGGCGGCGTGATCAACATCATCACCCGGAAGGGGCGCGGGCCGGTGACCGCGCACATGAGCGCGGAAGGCGGCTCTTTCGGAACCGGCAACGTCTCCGCCGGCATCCGGGGCGGCGGAGACGGACACCATTTCTCACTGGGTGGAAACGCCCTCCGGACCTCCGGAATATCCATTGCTTCGGGAAACGAGAAGGACGGGTACAAGAACCAGACCTACCACGCCAGGCTCGGTGCTCAACCCGCCAAGGATCTGGAGATCGAGTTGCTCGGCCGCTACGTCAAGGCGGACGTGGAGACGGACAACGTGCCGACGGACAACGACGACCGGACCGGGTCCGACCACGCCATGGGCCGGACCCGCTTGAAGTACAGCCTCTTCGACGGAGACTGGAAGCATGCCCTCGGCGCCGCCATGCACCGGAAGCGGAGGACCGTGGTGAGCCGGTGGGGAACGACCGAATACGACGGCAGAAAAATGCGCCTCGACTACGAGACCAATGTCTTCTTCGAGTCCTCGGCCCTGGCCGAAGCGACTCATGCCGTGACCTTCGTCACCGAGCGGGAAAAGGATTCCCAGATGTCCGGAGGCGCGGGCTCGGACGTCACCAACCATGGCTATTCCGCCGAATATCAGCTCGGGCTCGGGGACCGGGTCTTTCTTTCCGGCAGCCTTCGCCGGGACGACAACGAGCGCTTCAAGGATACCACGACGTACCGGGCGACGGCCGCCTACGTTCTGGACGAGAGCGGCACACGGTTTCACGGCAGCTTTGGCACGGGAGTCAAGAATCCCACTCTGTCGCACCTGTTCCAGCAATTCGGCCGGGTCGGCCCGAATCCCGACGTGGAACCTGAAGAGAGCAAGGGTTGGGACATCGGCGTCGAGCAGAACCTTCTCGAATCCCGGCTCACCGTGGATGTGACGTATTTCAACAACCGGCCGACGAATCTGATCTACTGGAACGACGCCGGCACCGCTTACGACTGGCAGAATCCCGAGACCGGCGACGACGACTTCTACGACAACCTGGGCGGGACCTCCCGGATCCGCGGCCTCGAGTTAGCCCTGCGAGCCGAGCCCAGGGAAAGAATGGAATTATCGGCCCAGTACACCTACACCGATGCCAAAGACCCGGACGGCAACCTGCTTCCGCGCCGGGCCGAACACGTAGCCAGCGTCAACCTCGGCTACGCATTCCTGGACGGCCGGGCCGTCGTCGACCTCGGCATCGACTACAACGGCAAACAGCTCAACCGGACGGCCAACCCCGTCATGCTGGACGCCTTCGTCCTGGTCAACCTTGCAGCCGCCTACAAGGTAACCGAACGAATCGAAGTGTTCGGCCGGGTCGACAACCTTTTCGACGAGGACTACGAGGAGGTGCCCGGCTACCAGACCACCGGCATCGGCGTTTTCGCGGGGGTACGTGGAACACTTGAGCTGTTCCAATGAAGTAGACGCTGGAACGCTTGTTGCCCAGGGTTCCCAAAATGTTCATGCGCGGGCAGGCCTTTGGGTTCCTGTTCGGTCCTGGGTCTTGGAATCTCTGGCTACATCGGTAGAGTTACAGAATGGCTGGCGATACGCTGTTCTATCACTGGAGCCTTGCGCCGGAGGGCCAACTCTTCAACGGGACATCCGTCTGCTTGGAAACGTTGGCCAAGCTAGCCGTTGATCGACGGACCGACGGTTGATGACCGTCGTCGCCTCTAGGTAGCGTCCGAGGGCGCCACCGATTCGATCATCTGAATCAGTTGGGGGATATCACGTCTCACGGTCTCCCAGACGATATCCATATCGATGTCATCGTAACGATGGATCATCTGGTTTCGCATCCCCCTGATCGCGCGCCAAGGGATGCCCGGGTTCTTTTCCCGAAACTTGGGTGAGACCCGACCGGCCGCCTCGCCGATCACCTCCAGGCGACGCACGACGGAGTCCTGTAGTCTTGTATCCCGCAGGAACTCGTCACGCATGACGCCTTGGACATAGGCACGAATCCTGCGCGCCGACGCGAGCATGTCAACGAGATATACGGCATCACGATCCATAGACCGGTTCCGCGGATTCCAATATGGCGTTTCGGCGTAGGTGGTTCGAGCTGGACTCGATGCCGCGCTGGCTGACGAGATCGACCTCGCGTCCGAATATCGCCTCCAACTCGGCTTCCATTCGGCTCATGTCGAACAAGGTATGCCGCACGTCCTCGTTGAAACTTACCAGGACGTCGATATCGCTTTCCGGCCCGAAGTCCTCCCGCAAGGCCGAACCAAAGATGGCGAGCCTCGCGATGCCGTTTGCTTGACAAAACTCGGCAACACGACGCCGTGGGATAGACAGGTTCAGATTCATGGTTACGATACCTCTGACAATGGCGTTCTCCCCCCAAAACGGCGCCGCCAGTCCATGGTGTAGCCATACACGAAGAGGCTCAATCGCGGCGTATTGAAACGCAAACGCGGTGGAAGTGCAAGCCGGCACCGCCACCGCACTCACGTCGCAGTATAGCGAGAAATGCATGCAATGGCGCGCTCATGAGTACTCCAAGCCTCACTCCTCCACCAGCGGCACGATGCGCCGTTCCTTGGCGCGGACCAGGCCGCGGCCGGTGATGCGGAGCTCGGGGAGGGTGACGAAGGTGAGGAAGCAGAGGGCGTAGAGGGGCTTGGGGAACTCGGCGCCGCGCTGTTTCAAGGTATTCTGGAGGGCCGCAAGGCCCTGGCCGACCTCGTTCCAGGGTTCCAACGAGAAGAGCCCGCCGATGGGGAACCGCAGCTCTTCGAGGACCCGGCCCTTGTCCACCACCGCGACGCCGCCGCCGGATTCCAGTAGCAGATTGGCGCAGCGGGCCATGTCGTAGTCGCTGGAGCCCGCCACCAGGAGCGTATATTCGTCGAGGTTGACGGTGGTGCCCACCGCGCCGACGTCGGCCTTGAGGCCCCGGACGAAGCCGAAGACGGGGCTGAAGCCCTCCCGGCGGTCGAACACCGCGACCTTGAGGAGATCGGCCTCGACATCCGCCGGGATGACTCCGCCGGCGCAGGCCACCTCGACGATGCGCTCCCGGGTGATGGTCTGGTTGACGAGCTCCATCACCCGGACGCGGGCGCGAGGCTTGTCGCACCGTATTCTCATGTCCTCGGCCGTCACCGGCAGGCGGAGGGCGATCTTGAGGCCCAAGTCGTCCGGAAAGGGCGGCGGAACGGCGTCCACCCTCGACTCGCCGTCCTCGGCCACCCGCTCGCCGGCGATGTACGTCGCCCCCACCCGCACGTCCTCCAGGTCGTCCAGCAGCACGAAATCGGCGAAACGCCCGGGGGCGAGGCCGCCGATGTCCTGTTCCAGCCCGGAGTACATGGCCGGGTGCAGCGTCGCCGCCTGGATGGCGCGCACCGGGCTCAGGCCGCACCCCACGGCGCGGCGGATGACGTGGTCCATGTGGCCGTGCTCGGCCACGTCGTCGGGAGCCATGCCGTCGGTGACCAGGATCAGCCGGCCGGTGTCGACGCCCGCCGCCAGCAGCGGCTTGAGGGTGGCTTCGAGGTCCTGCCGGAAGGAGCCCTCCCGCAGCATGGTCCAGTAGCCGAGCCGCAGGCGCGCCAGCGCGTCGTCGCCGCTGATGGGCTCGTGGCACGACGACACGGAGGCGGCGGCGACGGCGTTGAGACGGCGGTCCCGGGCGCCGGCGGTGTGTCCGTGAACGATCTTGCCCTGGCCCAGGGCCAGGTCGATGCGCGCCAGCAGGTCCGGGTCCCCCTGCACCAGCCGCAGCCATGAAACCACCTCGCCGAGCCCCAGAACCCGGGGATCGCGGAGGGCGTCGGCGACCTCCTGCTCCGACAGGGTTTCGGTGCGGCACAACAACGGGTCCTGGGGCGCCGCCATGGAGATCAGGGTATGGACCCGGAGCGGATGGGACGCCACCTCGTCCAGGAAGAGTTGCATGCCGGTGAGGCCGAAGGCCACGGTATGCTCGTCGCAGGAAGCCATGAGGGCGGTGGTGCCGCGGGACACGTAGGCCTGCAACAGCTCGAAGGGGCGGCAGAAGTGGCCGATGTGGGTATGGGCGTCGATGACCCGAGTCTCGTCACCGCGGGCGTGATCGGCGCTTGGACCTACGTAACAGATCCGCCCCTGGCTCACGGCCAGCTCCATGCCGTCCAGCACCTCGCCGGTGTAGACGTTGACCAGGCGACCGCCGGTCACCAGCAGGTCGGCCTTGTCCTCGCCCAGGCTGGCGCGTATCAGGCGCCGGATCGTCTCGGGGTTCTTACCCATGGATTCACCTTCATTCCGCAACCCCCGGCCGGTTTGAATTGGCCCCGCCGTTGCCGTACCATGGCGCCGTGAAGAACCTGGTGCTGCGCAATATCGGCAAGCGTTTCGGGGCGGTAACGGCCGTGGACGGCTTCGACCTCGCCGTGAACCAGGGAGAGTTCCTGGTCATCATCGGGGAGAGCGGCAGCGGCAAGACCACGCTGCTGCGCATCATCGCCGGGCTGGAAACCCCGGACACGGGCGAGGTCCTCATCGGCGGCGTCCCCGTGAATGACGTGCCGCCGGGACGGAGAGACGTCCAACTCATCTTCCAGAGCTACGCGCTGTGGCCCCACATGCGCGTCTTCGAAGACCGGAAGTACGCCAACCTGACGCTGCCGCTGCGCATCAGGAAGTGGTCCGTGGGCGCCATCCGCGAGCTCATCCGGCCCCTGGCCAAGGCCCTCAACATCGAGGAGCGGCTGTTCGAGCGCAAGCCGCAGGAACTGTCCGCGGGCCAGCAGCAAAGGGTGGCCCTGGCGCGGGCCATGACCACCTTCCCTCAGATCATGCTCATGGACGAGCCCCTCAGCAACCTGGACCCGCCCAACCGCCGCCGGGTGCGCGCCGAGATCCGCGCGTTCCACAAGGAGCAACGCCTCACCACCCTTCTCGTGACTCACAACCTGGAAGACGCGCTGGAACTGGCCGACCGCATTGCGCTGATGCACGAGGGCCGCATGGTGCAGGTGGGGACCGCCGAGAACCTCATGCGCCACCCCGCCAACGAGTACGTCAGCGACTACTTCCGGGTCCGCCCATCCTACGGCGTCCCGTTCCAGTGACCGGAGCCGTTCGTCCTGAGCGTAGCGTAG
>JAPOQB010000091.1 GCA_026710965.1 Deltaproteobacteria bacterium
CCACCCTGGGACAGGGCGTACTCCACGCCGAACTCGAAATCGTCGGTGAGCGTCACTTCGGCCACCAGGACTTCCATGAGCACCTGGCGCGGAACCAGATCCAGCCTTTCAAGGACCTCCACGAGATCGGCATATTCCCTCGGGGTGGCCAGGATCACCAGCGAGTTCGTCTCCGGCTCGGCCACCACGCGCGGACCTTCCCCTGCCGGCGGCACGACCGCCCCTGCGGCGCCCGCCCTCGGGCGCGGCGATGCTCCGGACGCCGGCCGCGGACCCGCGCTTCCGGCGAGGCCCCTCCCCGTGGCGGAAGACAGACCGTGCCGGCTGCCGGCCGCGTCTCCTCCGGCCCCGAGCTCCAAAGGGCTTCCGAATCCGCTTGATCGCGAGTCCGGTCCGCCCGACGAGGACCTGCCGGACCCATAGACCTGACTCAGGACCCGCGCGAGATCGGTCGCCTTGCGGTTTTCAACGGCCCGAATGAAGATCTTCCGTCTCGCCGTCTCGTCCGCGACGTCGATCCGCTCGATCCAACGCTCTACGTAGTTCCAGGCGGCGTCACTGTACGCGATGACGAGGAGTCGGTTGATCCGCGGCAGGGGAAGGAAACGGGCGGCGAAGGCATCCCCTTGCGCCGCCGGCGCGGCGGAGAAATTCATCGCCGCCGACATCTCCCGCGCGAGAGCATGGGCCGAGGCCGCCTTGGGCTTGTAGAGCTCCATTCGGGCGCCGGCCAATGCCTTGACGTCGATCAGGGCCTTGATCTCCGACAAACGTCGAATATTTGCCGGTAAGTCGACGATAACCAGATAGTTGCCGCGCACATGATCGAGCATCGTCCCGCCCTCCGCCATGAACGGTGCCAGCAGACGTTTCATGGCGGCGGCCGGGAAGAAGCGCACGGGCAGGACGTGCATGACCGGGCCGGCTCCCTTCACCCCGCCCGGACGGACCAGCCCCGGACCCTTTGCGATAGGGGTAATCCGGTAGAAGGATCCCTGCTTGACGGCCACCGCGTCATGTATGCGAAGGATCCCGTGGAGTATCGGCAGGAGGTCGTCTCTCCTCACGGGCTCGCCACTGAAGAGGCTGACCACGCCCTGGACCCCGGAATCGACGGTGTAGTTGAGCCGCAGGTGCCGGGCCAATACGTGGATGACCTCGACCAGGTCGACACCGTCGAAGTTCACGGTCACCATGTCGATGCTGTCCGAGTCCCCAGCGGGTGCGGGCGAAGACGCCGCGGGCGCGGCCCCGGGCGGCGCCTTTTCTTGAGCCCACGCCGGAACCCCGTACAGGCAAATTGCCAGCCCCAGCCATGCGACAACGCCCAGTGACCTGACCACCATGGCGCTACTACAACGCAAAATCCGGGCCGACAGACCCGGCCTGAATCCGAGTTTGTCGAATATTTTTCGTCCTCCTAGGGGCCCAGGCCCAGGAGATTGAATTTGACCGAGAGAAGCGTTCGGTCGGGGTTGGTCTGTATGTCCACGAATGCGGCGATGGTCCAGCAACGGCACCGCGAGAGGTACTTGACGCCGACCTGGTTGCGCGTCAAGCGGCCCGA
>JAPOQB010000090.1 GCA_026710965.1 Deltaproteobacteria bacterium
CGAACATGACGGTGCAGCCGGGCAGCGGCTTCTCCACCGCGAGCCGGAACGCCACCGCCAGATCTCGCACGTCGATGTAGCTGTACTCACGCCAGCCTTCGGGCTCCCGGCCGCCGGTGCGACGGATCTCCTCCAACGCCTCCGGCGTGACCACGCCGCTGGGGCGGATGACCACGGTTTCCACGCCCTTGAGGCTGTAGGAGCGGGCGATGGTCTCGCCCACCTGCTTCGACAGGCCGTAGGGGTCGATGGGCCTCAACGGGTGGTCCTCGTCGATGGGCAGGTAGTCGGGCAGGAACGCGCCTTCGCTGTAGGCCCATCCGACGGCGGCGTTGCTGCTGGTGGAGACCACTCGCGGGATTCCCAGCCGGAACGCCGCGTGGTGGGCGTTGAAGGTGCCGTTGACGTTGGTCTCGAACACGACGCCGGTGGGGGCCACGTGGGGATTGTGGACCGCGGCCAGGTGGATGATGGCGTCGGTCCCCGCGGCCGCCTCGATGACCTGCCCGAGGTCCTGAACCTCTCCCACCAGGTATTTGGCGCCGCCGCCGTCCCGGGGCCCCGGCAGGCGGTCCAGCACCGTCACCTCATGGCCGCCGCGCAGCAGCTCGTCCACAACATGCTCGCCGACCTTGCCCAAGCCCCCGGTGACCAGAATTCTCACGTCGAACCTCCTGAACACGTCTCCGCGCGGGATACGGTGCCCGATCTCGTCCCTGCCACGCCGCCTCTTGCCGCCGAGTGCGGCCTCCGCTCCAAGGTGGTACCACCGGGCGGCGTTTCCCGTCAAGAAATGGCGATTTTACCGCAAACTGCTTTGACAGCCGTGTTGGGAGACGATAAAAGCAGGAAACTTCCGCTTTCGGGGGTGTCAAACACGGGCCCGGGATGGGCCAGGACGGAGGCAGAATGCAGAGCTTGGCGCGAGCGTACGAATGGCTCCTCAACGCGTTCAAGATCGGCGCGGAGATCGTTGTCTTTCTGATCTTTTTTCTCATCGTTACCGAGGTGTTCGTGCGTCTCCTGGGGTTCCGGCCGTCCTCCTATACCTTGGGCGTGGTCGAGTACGGCCTTCTGTGGTTCACCATGCTGGGAGCGCCGTGGCTGGTGCGCATGAAAGGCCACGTGTTCGTGGACTCCCTGGTGCAACTCCTGCCCTACATCGTGCAGGCCGTGTTGGCCAGATTGGTTTACGTCATCTGCATCGTCTGCTGCCTCTTCTTCATCTACTATTCCACCGACCTCCTCATCGACGCGTTCCTCTCGGGCGAGATGGACATCCGCGGTGAAGCCCAACCGCTTTGGATGCTCCTCGCGCCCATGCCGGTGTCGTTCGCCATGATCGCCTTCGAGTTCCTGCGGTTCCTGGTAGGCGTGGACACCATGTACACCTCGCGCACCGAGGTGCGGGAGAACGTGTGATGGAATGGTACTGGGCATTTGCTTTTCTGGTGGGCATGGTCGTCTGTCTGATGGCCATCGGGGTCCCCGTGGCCTTCGCCTTCATCACCACGAACTTCATCGGCATCTTCATCTTCGCCGGCGTCCACGGCTTCATCCAGGTGGCGGACAACTCCACCGTGCTGATCACCCGTTTCACCCTGGGTCCGGTGCCCATGTTCATCCTCATGGGCGCGCTGTTCTTTCATACCGGCTTGGCCATCCGCGTGTTCGACGGGCTCGACAGCCTGTTCGGTAAGCTCCGGGGCCGGCTCTGCTACCTGACGGTGGCCGGCGGCACGATTTTCTCCACCCTCACCGGTTCCTCCATGGCCAATACCGCCATGCTGGGATCGCTGCTGGTGCCGGAGATGCAGCGGCGGGGCTACAACTGGCGCATGTCCATGGGGCCGATCCTGGGCACCGGCGGACTGGCCATGATCATCCCGCCCTCGGCACTGGCGGTGCTGCTCGCCAGCGTCGCTAACATCGACGTGGGCCGTCTGCTGATCGCCGGGTTTCTGCCGGGGTTCGTCCTGGCCCTGCTGTACGCCGGCATGTTGTATCTCCAGATCGTCATCAACCCCGCGGGGGCGCCGGCCTATGACGTGCCGCCCACCACGTGGGGCCAAAAGATCAAGTTCGTAACCTTCAACATCCTGCCGGTGAGCCTGGTGATCTTCATGGTCATCGGTTTCATCATCCTGGGCCTCGCCACCCCCACCGAGTCCGCGGCCTGCGGCGTGCTGGGCGTCGCCATCCTGGCCACGGCCTTCCGCGTGCTCAAGTGGGAGGCGATTCGCACCTCCCTGTCGGGCACCGTGCGGGTGGCCGGCATGGTGTTCCTCATCATCATGAACTCGACGGTGTTCAGCCAGCTCCTGGCCTACTCGGGAGCCACCGCCGGCATGCTGGACTGGGCCACCGGCTTCGAGGTGTCCCGCCTGGTGGTGCTGGCGGTCATGTTCCTGATCCTCATCGTGCTGGGCATGTTCATGGACGCCACCTCCATGATGCTCATCACCGTGCCGATCTTCTTTCCCCTGGCCGAGGCCCTGGGCTTCGACCTGATCTGGTTCGGACTGTTCGTGCTGATGACGCTGGAGATGGCGGGCACCACGCCGCCCTTCGGGCTGCTGCTCTACGTCATGTTGGGGGTGGCGCCCAAGGGCACCACGCTGCTGCAGGTGGCCAACGCGGCGATCCCGTTCCTGATCTGCGATCTGATCCTGATCCTCATCCTGATCTGGGAACCCCAACTCGCGCTGTGGCTCCCCAATCTGATGGATTGAGAAGAGGGACGACGGCGGGCGTCCTCGTGCGGGGCGTCCCGGGCACCTGAAAAAAAAAGCCCCCGATCCGGCACTGCGGATCGGGGGCTTTCTTACTGTTTATACCGTGCGGCCCTCAGGGTGCGCGGTACATCTTCTCCCTGAGCTTTTCAAACGGGACGGTATACGGCTTGTCCTTCCGTACCTCCCAGGCGAGCTCGTACACGGTGCGCAGATAAGCCTTCCGCTCCTCGCCCTTGAGCTCCAGCTTTTGAAGGCCCGAAGCCCACAGCTTCTTGTTGTCCGCGTCGGCCTTCGCGCGGAGGATCGGCTCGCTGCCTTGTTCGAACGCCAGACCCGCCGCGACCAGCTTGTCCTGCACGGACTTGGGATAGGACTTGAACTTGTCCAGGTTGATCACGACCATGGAGCCGCTGCGATAGAATCCGGGGTAGACACGGTACTTGAGGAACTTCTGGACCCCGTACTTGGCCAGTGCCCCCTCCGGCCATGCGAGCCCCTGCACCACGCCCCGCTGCAGACCGGTGTACATTTCCGCGGCTGCCATGGTGACGGGAATGGCCCCCATGGCGCTGAGGAAGGGTCTGTACGTTGCGGTGGAGCGCATCTTGTGGCCCGACAGATCAAGGCCGGTCTTGGTGCTCGTCTTGGGCTTGAAGGTGGTGTAGATGTGGAAGTCGACGCCGTAGCAGCACCAGCCCAGGATCATGCCGTTGAATTTCTTGGCCCATACCGGTTGGAGCTGGTCGATGGCGCCGTTGTCACGGAGCTCCTTGGTGGACAGGTTGGTCACCGAGGTCAGGCCGGCTTCCGCCACCATTCCCTCGTAGTAGCCCATGGGGCAGAAGATCATGTCCACCAGGCCGCGCCTGAGCGCCGGACCCTGCTTCTGTCGCGGTGAAACTTCCGGACCGCCCACGTACTGGATCTTGGCCTCACCCTTTGCCGCTTCGTTGAATTTGTCGAAGAAGGCCTGGAAATAGGTTTCCACCTGGTCGTGGGTCTTTGCCAGGCAGGTGCTGAGTTTGATCGTGACCGCTGCCTGCGCGGATGCGGCCAGAACGACAAAGGCGAACGCCACCGCGACGAACGCCCCCACTGTGATTCTCTTCATCCGTATACCCTCCTTTGCCGGGACATTTCCCCGACTGGTTGATGCCTCGGCCGAAGCCGGATCAGGTGCTGACCCTAATGAAAATAGGGGAACGTTGTCAACCGGAAACATGCCGTTTCCTGGCCTCTTGCCGGGCGGAGGCCGTGGACAAACGCCGTAAATCCGTGGTAGTCGGACCCGTCCCGCGGCAGGGCGGCGTTGTCGGGCAGAACCCGAAATCGCCGCTGCCACGGTCCGCGCATACTCGCGAAGCGCCCAACCCATGGCCTTCTGCACGAAGAACTCCCGGTGGCCCATGCAAGAGGCGATACAGTCGTATAGCAGCGCCAGATCCGTGTCTTCCTTGAAACCGAGCTGACACAGTA
>JAPOQB010000429.1 GCA_026710965.1 Deltaproteobacteria bacterium
CGCAGCCGGCCAGCGCACCGTGGCGGTGCACGCGCTCGACCATCTCGCGCTGTGCCGGCAGGTCCTCGTCGCTCCACAGCCGCACCGCCGGAAACGGGCGGGTGGCGCCCCCCGGGTGCACCAACACTTTCCTGGTGCAGACCACGCCCCAGCCGCCTTCGGCCTTGACCTCGCGCATCGCGGCCGTCGCCAGCGGCGACCAGTCGCCGGTGCCGTTGCAGTGGGGGACCTGGTAGAAGCGGTTCCTCGCCGACACCGGGCCAATGCGCACGGGTTCGAACAGCACGTCGAAGCGCGGGTCGCGCGTCATCGCCGACCCGTCGCTGCGCGGCATCAAGGGGCTCCCGAATCAGGCATCGTGTCGCGCGGGACGCATGACAGCCAAACGCAATGGGAGTTGCGGGTCGTCACGGCGGTAGCCATCGAGAAAATCTGTAACGGCATATCGGACGAGCCAAGCCGTAGGCACACGGTGCTTTTCTGCCACAGTGACGAGCAAGGCGACGGAGAAGCGGGCTTTGGCGACCATGGTTTAGCGATCATTCCATGTGAAGCGAGTCGGTTGCGATTGGTTCTTAGTGGTTCATGACGAACACGAAGTCAAACAGACGCGGCGGCAGTCGAGCGCGAGCATCGTTCCGCGAAGGGCGCACAGACGTTGACACTCGATTGTGCAACGCGAGGAAGCCATTGCCGTTCATCGGAGTCAACGACGGTTGGGGTACAACAACACCGGGGACGATTGCTTTGCCGGACATGGTTCCAATCGCGCCATCGTGGCCGCTGGTCGCTTGGCTCAACCTCGACGGAACCTGTGCGGTAGCCTCTGCATCGTGGCGACACGGGCGAGTCCGCACCGCCGCCGACACTGCGGGCCGTGCGAGTGACGCCGCCCATCCCCGCATCCACCCGCATTGAATTGTTACCTCGATCTTCTCGCCCAGCGGGCTCTTGAGCCCGACGACCCAACTCTTCCGGCTGATATCGATGGCAACGTACAGCGTGGTAGTCTCGGCACCGGTCGGCGCCGCGGGTTCATGCCTTGTGTGTGGGGACATCGTGAGGTCTCCTCGTCATGAGTGAAAGGACGGCACCGTAGCGCCTGCCGCCCGGCGGCGCTCATAGGATCTTCCCAATGGTAACGATCAGAAGCCGCGCGGCAGTTCGGGGACTGTCTCCGCAAGTGCGCGGCGGGCGCTGCCGCTCAAGCGCCGCTCGGGCTGAATGCCGGTTGCACAACGGCTTTCATCGCCCGACAGCTTGAGCGGTCAGGAAGCGCGATCAGGACACGAGCGTGCCAAGCGGATGCCCGTCCCTGGTGACGGTCATTTCGCCGTGGATCACGCCATCTTCGTACGGCACCAGCGCTTCCACGCCATTGGGCCAGGTGACGGTCCAGGTTCCGATGGGTATGTCTTCCTCGAGGGTCCCGGTCTCGCTGTACCCGCCCGGGTCGCGACGTTCCCATCGACCGTGCTTGAGACCGTCCTTGTAGTTCACCACGTAGGATCGGCCGCCATGGGCCGAAAAGTCGAAAGTCCACAGGCCATGGGCCGTGCCTTCAACGTGGACTTCCGTGACAATACCGCCATTGGCATGGCGGGTCGTCCACTCTCCGTCCTTCCTCCCCGCGACAAGGTGGCCCTCGGAACGGTTCCCGAGATCGTCCTCCAGGACTCCGTTGCCTTCCGCCATTCCATCGCGGCAGTCGCCCGACCACGTCAAGGGCGGCTCGTGGTAGTAGAGCGACAAGGCGCCATGGAAGTGGCATCCCTGATGGCCGGCCACCACGACCGGGGTCCAGCAACCCTCGCGCGCTGCCTCGAGATCGGCGCACAGCGGGGTGAATTCGTCTGCGCCCGAAGGGCTGACGGCTACAACCGACAATGCCAGCATGGCACCGGCAATCGCTCTGGTCTTCTTCAACAAGTCCAATACCGAAGCCACCACGGCATGCGCACCATCACAGTTAACCCTCTGTTGATCCATGACACTGCAGATAAACGCACCACGTTCAAGGAACCCAAGCCGTAACACTGTCCCAACGCAACAGATGGACAAGTCATGTCGAATGGCTTTCCCCTTGTGACGGGATTGCGAATCGATGGGCATTTCTGGCGCTCACGCCGAAGGCGGTGACGTTCTTCGGGCGCCAATCGAGAATGGGACCGGCCGAGCAGGAGGAGGGGCGATCGCCCAAGCCGGGAATCGGCGCCCGTCGATTTCGCGAAATTGCGGTCGCGAAGATCCCGGTTATCAAGCGCCGAGGGAACTGTGTCGCCTGTCGTCTAGATCATGTGTCCGGTGCTGCGTCACAAGCGGACGATCCGGCGTTGCGTCGTTCGCCCCTCGACACTCTTCGCCGCCCTGCGCCGCCGGCCGGGTTCGTGATGCCGGAGCGTGAATGCGCGTGGCGGCAGCGGATATGAGAACCGGGAGGTCTCATGGCCGATGCGCGCGAGGTGACTGCCGATGAACCGCCTGATGACGGCGATGGTTCTCACCGGCCATGGCGGCCTCGAGCGCTACGAATGGCGCGAGGACTGGCCGGTGCCGGCACCCGGCCGGATGGAGGCGCTGATACGGGTCGGCGCCTGCGGGCTCAACAACACCGACATCAACACCCGTACGGGTTGGTACTCCCGAACGGTGACGCACGCCACGACCGGCGACGCCGGCGCCATGGCCGGTGAAGAGGACGCCGAATGGGGTGCGCCAGTCTAACTGGTGGAATGTTGCCGGGTGAAAGTCCTGGCAGGAAGAGAGGTCAACCAACCACTTCCTCCGTGAACCATGCGTCGGTCTCCGTGAGGCGGCAGGCGAAGCGTTGGGGAGCGGCAGGCGTGGGCCGGGCTATTGAGCCACGAAATTCGTCTCAACTGGAGTGCCGAGGCCGTCCCATTGGCCGAAGGCAACACCCTGCAAGCCGCTTTGGTGAGGCGAGGAGGGGCTCCACGGGGTCTGAGAACCATGGCACGCGCCGAAGCAGTCCACCGGGACCTGGGAGGTCTTTCAATCGCCCCTCTGTCGTAGAGGGGCCGCAGAGGAAAGGAGTTAATCCGTAACCCGATGATGAACGATTGGAAGAAGTCAGATTCGGTCACAGTACCTGAGAAGGCGGCGAACAAGGGTTCTTCGGGGCCTGCGGAGTTGCTGGAGGGAAGGGCCGGACCCAAGGGCAATGGGGTTGGCCAAAGCCCGCGCCGCGCACAGAAGCGGGGAAGCGGGTCACAGGCGGCTGACCGCATACGACAAGCTGCGAAGAGGAATCCGGAAGAGCGTCTTGTGGCGCTGCTCCACCATGTGACAGTCGATGTTCTGCACGATGCGTTCCATTCCTTGAGGAAGGACGCGGCGGCGGGCGTGGACGGTGTGACGTGGGACGCATACGCGGACGGACTGGAAGGCCGACTGGCCGACCTCTGCGCCCGCGTTCACAGGGGTGCGTACCGGGCGCCTCCGTCCCGGCGGGTGTACATACCCAAAGAGGACGGAGGACAACGACCGCTCGGCATTGCGGCGCTGGAGGACAAGGTTCTCCAGCGGGCGGTGACGGATACGATTCTGGTACCGATCTACGAGACGGAGTTCCTCGGGTTCAGCTACGGCTTCCGGCCGGGGCGCGGGACGCACAATGCACTCGATGCCGTCACGGTCGGAATACACCGGCGGAAGGTCAACTGGATCGTTGACGCCGACATCCGCGGGTTCTTCGACAATCTCGACCGCGACCACATGGTCCGGATGCTCGGGAAGCGTATCGGGGACACGCGGGTCATCAGGCTGATCGTCAAGTGGCTCAACGCCGGCGTCATGGAAGGGACCGACTGGTCGGACACCGGCAAGGGAACACCGCAGGGGGCGATAGTATCGGCCTGCCTTGCCAACGTTTACCTGCACTACGTGCTCGACGACTGGTTCCACAATACATGGCGCAAGCGGATGGCCGGAGGCGACACAATCATCGTCCGCTATGCGGACGATTTTGTCTGTGGCATTCAGCATCAGGGCGATGCGAAGGGCTTCCTCCGGGACCTCGGGGAGAGGCTGGCCCACTATGGACTGGAACTGCACCCGGACAAGACCCGGCTCATCGAGTTCGGACGGTTTGCGAGAGCGAACCGCCGGAAGCGGGGGCAGGGCAAGCCGGAGACGTTCGACTTCCTCGGCATGACGCACTTCTGTGAGCAGACGAGGAAGGGTTGGTTCAGGGTCGGTCGCAAACCGTCCCGGAAACGGGTCCGCCGCACCCTGCGGCGGATCAGGGAAGCACTGCGCATGCGATGGCACGACAACCGGCACGAGACGGCCACGTGGCTTGGGAGGGTCATCAATGGCTGGCTCAACTACTATGCCGTCCCCGGGGAGTAGCCACGACTTGCAGCGGTTCATATGCCAATGCAGAAGGCTGCTCATGCGTGCCCTTCGGCGACGGTCCCAAAGGGATCGCACAGAATGGCAGGACATAAAACTCCTCACCGCAGCCCACTGGCCCAAGGCCAGCATCCGCCACCCGTGGCCAAGCCAGCGACTTGCCGTCAGAACCTGAGGGAGGAGCCGGATGCGAACAGCGCACGTCCGGATCTGCGCGGGGGGGAGCGGGGAAACTCGGTTCCCGCGATTGAGCTATGTGCCGCCGCCCGCCGATAAACTTATGGCCTGCCTCGACGCCTTGGAGCGGTTTCTTCATGACGACGCCTTGCCGCCGTTGGTTCACGCCGGCCTCGCACACGCACAATTCGAGGCCATTCACCCATTTCTCGACGGCAACGACCGTGTGGGCCGCCTTCTCATCAACCTCCTGCTGGTGCAGCGTGAAGTGCTACCGTCACCACTCCTCTATCTGAGCGCATACTTCGAGGAGACGCGCGAGGAGTACTAAGCCCGTCTGTTTGCGGTGACGCGGCAGGGGGCGTGGGAGAAGTGGCTCATCCATTTACTGCGCGGCGTCCGGCTCCAAGCCGACGACACAATTGATCGCATGGAGGAGATAGACGGGCTGTTCAAGGATCAGCGGGAAGAACTAGGCGGCATTCAGTCCGGGCGACCGGAGAGGGTGCTGCACCTTTTCGTCGAAAACCCCTTTTTGACCGTGAGCGGGATTGCGAAAGAACAGGATGTGGCCTATACGACGGCTCGGCGCGCCATCGATCGGCTGGAAGCCGCCGGGGTCGTTTCCCACGTGGGGGAGGCGAAGCGCAACCGCGTCTATTTCGCTAGGAGTCTGTCGGATTTGAGGCAACACGGTCACTTTGACCTGTGATGCCGTCATCGGGACGGATTTGAGTGGTTTCCTGGCCCGGGTTGCGGGATCGCTTTACTGTTCGGGTCATGGCTGTTGCTTTCGTGGGACCTGGAGAGGCGTGATGTCGCGAGACTTTCGAGAGGTGGACCGGGAGACGCTGTTTCTCCTGCCGCCATCGGTGCAGGACTGGCTTCCCGAGGATCACCTGGCGCGGTTTGTGGTTGAGATTGTCGACAGCCTTGATCTTGGCCGCCTGACGTCGGCATACGGCCCTGGGGGCAAGCGGGGGTATCATCCCGGGATGCTTCTGGCGCTGTTGTTCTACGGTTACGCCACGGGGGTGTTCTCGAGCCGCAAGCTGGAACAGGCGACCTGGGATTCGGTGGCGTTCCGCTACATTGCGGCGAACAGCCACCCTGACCACGACACGATAGCGGCGTTTCGCAAGCGCTTTGTCGAGGAGCTGCAGGACCTGTTTGTGCAGATATTGATGATGGCCCGGTCGATGGGTCTTGTGAAGCTTGGGGGAGTGAGCCTTGACGGCACGAAGGTTCAGGCCAACGCCTCGAAGCACAAGGCGCTGAGTTGGGAGTATGCCACCAGGCTTGAGGCGCAGCTTGAGGCCGAGGTTGAGCGACTGATGGCGCTGGCTGAAGCGGCCGATGATGAGGCGGAGGTCGACATTCCTGAAGAACTGAAGCGCCGTGAGGACCGCCTTGAGGCGATCCGTGCGGCCAGGGCGGAGATGGAAGCCCGGGCGGCGGCACGCCATGAGGAAAAAGAGAAGGTCTGGCGAGAGAAGATGGAGGCGCGCTCGCAGCGGGAGAAGCGCAGTGGGCACAAGAGTGGCGGCAAGCCGCCTTCGCCGCCCCAGCCTGGACCCGGAGCGAAGGACCAGGTGAACCTGACCGATCCCGAGTCGCGGATCATGAAGACGGCCGACGGCTTCGAGCAGGCCTGCAACGCCCAGGCTGTGGTCGACAACACCAGCCATCTGATTGTCGCGGCGCATGTCAGCGATGCCGTCAACGACAAGCAGCAGGTCGTTCCTGCCCTGGAGCATCTGGCAACGGCTGCGGATGCCGTGGGCAGGCCCGAGGCGATGCTGGCCGACGGCGGCTATCATTCCGCGGCCAATCTCGCCCTTTGCGAGGACCATGGCCTTGTCCCCTTCATCGCCGAAGGCAGACAAGCCCACAACCTGCCGCTTGCGACACGCCGCAGCGAGCTGCCGGCGTTGCCGGCGGATGGCGATGTGGTGGCCCGGTCGCGGCACCGCATGGCGACGCCGGAGGGCAAGGCCGTCTATGCCCGGCGCAAGGCGACCGTGGAGACGGTGTTCGGGGTGATCAAGGAAGTGATGGGCTTCCGGCGCTTTCACCTGCGAGGCCTGCGTGCCGCCAGCGGTTAGTGGACCCTGGTGAGCCTGGCGTGGAACCTGAAGAGGATGCATGCCCTGGCCGCAAGAACATGACCCGAACAGGGGACGTGTGCGATGAATCCAGACGCCCGGACAGACCGCAAAACAGTGCCTCGAGCGAGAATCGACCATTGGGCCGTCGTCACGCCACCAACGGTAGCCAGGTGACCGCGATGCCGGAACCCGCCAACATCGGCCGTCAGGGCGAGTATACGAACGTTGCGACACCAATTCCGACAGCCTCCTAGTACAGCAGCAAAGCATTCGTCTCGTAAGACTCGGATATCGACTGGAAGAACTCGAAGTCCTGCTCGTCCAGGACCGACGGGCTCACGCCCCTTAGCACGATCACATCGTTGCCGTACGAGACCACAGCGTCGCCGCCGCCCTCGTCCACGATCTCGAGGTCGGCGAACGAGAACTCCCGGCCGAGCCCGACGAACCGGATCTTGTCGACGCCGTCGACGAAATCCTCAACGATGTCCCTGCCATCGCCGGCTGCGAACACGAAAATGTCCTCGCCCTCGCCACCGGTCAGCTTGTCCCTGCCCCTTCCGCCAATCAGCAGGTCATCGTCCTCGCCGCCCGAGAGCGTGTCGTGGCCCCTGGCGCCCCAAAGGATGTCGTCGCCCGCACCGCCCAACAGCATGTCGCGGCCCCGACCGGCCCACAGCGTATCGTTGCCGCCGCGGCCCTCGAGCTTGTTGACGCTGTCCGAACCATGGAGACGGTCCGCGAAGCGCGTCCCGACCACGTTCTCGATCTCATAGAGATAGTCCTCGTGATACTGACCACGACCGTCAGCCACGCCGTCCCGATAGGAAAGGCCCACCGTCAGGTCGACGAAGACCCCCGACTCGCGCCAGCTTTCGTCCAGGGAGTAATCCGCGGTGTCGATGCCGCTATTGCCCCGTAACGTGTCGTAGCCCTCGCCGCCCGAAAGAACGTCGTCGCCCATGCCGCCTACCAGCGTGTCGTCGCCCCCGCCGCCCTGCAGCGTGTCGTTGCCGCCGACGCCCGAAATGAAGTGAGCGCTGAGGCCGTCCACGATAAAGTCGTTGCCGTCGCTGCCCAGCCAGCTCGGGATACCGTCGCTTGGGCCCGCGGCTGTCACGCTCCCCGCCTTCACCGTCGGTTGCTCGTCATCCACGATGGCGAGCGTCACAGACTCAGCGCTCAGTTCAGGCGCATCGGCCGTCGCGCCGATCACCACCGTCTCCGATCCCTCGGCAAGCGTGTCGTCGACCACAGTCAGGGTCGCCGTGCCGGTCGTCTTGCCCTGGGCGATGGTGATGGTCTTTGACGAAAGCCTGTAGTCGACGCCGTCCGTTGCGGTGCCGCCGGCGGTGAGCGTCACCGTCGTGCCCCCCTCGGGCGCCGGGGCGTCCAGACGCGCCGTCACGACCACGTCGGCCCCGCCCTCCATTGGCGCGCCGGAGGCC
>JAPOQB010000526.1 GCA_026710965.1 Deltaproteobacteria bacterium
CCCGGCAGGGAATGACGGACAAGCTTCAGGAATGAAGGAAATACCGGTCTATTGGAGTGTCCTTCGACTTCGCTTCGCTACGCTCAGGACGAACGGTTGTGGGAACTGTCCCTCCGTTCGTCCTGAGCGTAGCGAAACCCTCCATTCATCCTGATGGGAATGAAGCCCACCGTTCGTCCTGAGCGTAGCGAAGCGAAGTCGAAGGACACTCCAATAGAAGCACGTTCTTCGCCCCAAGTTGGGAGCGCCACGGTCAACCCTTCAGGAAACCTGCCACCAGCGCCGCCGTGGCCTCAGGGGCCTCCGCCTGGGGGCTGTGGCCGGCGCCCTTCACGAGCTCCACGCCGTTGGCGCCGGAGATGCCGGCGGAATAGACCTCCCCGTGGGTCACGGGCACCATCTGGTCCGCTTCTCCCCAGACCACCAGCGTCGGCGCGCTGATGCGGCGTAGCCGGCTCTGCAGCGAGCGGTTGTAGAAGTAGGGGGGACTGAAGCCGAACCGGTTGGTGAAGCGTATCATCTGGTAACGCCGCAGTTCGTCCTCGATGTTCTCGGCCCGGCCGTCGGGGAACAGCGCGTGTCCCGCAGGCGTCCGGTCGCTCTCGAACAGCATGGCCCGCAGCTCGGAGAAGTCGGTGCCGCGCACCGGGTGGGACATCATGAAGACGTCGCCGATGGGCGACCCGGGCACGAACAGGCCCGAGGCGTCGATGAGCACGAGCTTGCGGACCTTCTCGGGGTGCCGCGCCGCCAACTCCGCCGCCAGCCAGCCGCCGACGCAGGTGCCCACCACGTCGAAGCGCTCGAGCCCCAGGGCGTCGATGACCTCCAGGTAGTGGAATACCAGGTCCTCGATGGACTCCAGATATTCGATTTCGTCGGAAGCCGCGCACCCCGGGTGCGCCGGCGCGTAAAGCCGGCGGCCCTCCAGGAGCTTCTCGTGGAACGGCATCCAGCCTTCCGTGACCGCGTGAACGTCGGCGAAGCCGTGCAGGTAGAGGGTCGGATCGCCGGAACCGTCCTCCAGCACCGAAACCTTGCGGCCGTTGATTTCGAGGGTTCTCAGGCTCATGCCACCGCCCCCGCTCCCGCCGCGATGGTCTCTTCCATCCTCGGGTAGGCTTTGGCGAAGACCCGTGCCGAGTCTTCCCTCAGGGCCGGCGCCACCTCGGTGGCGAACAGGCGCTGGCTCTTGAGCGCCAGCTCCCCGGGCATGTTGCCGAGATGGAACTGGATCAGCAGGTTCCCCACCTGCGACTTCTCGATCAGGTCCAGGATCTTCCGGTGTACGGTCTCGGGGCTCCCCACGACGATGGACTGGGCCTTGTCCAGCTCGTCCCAGTCGTTCACGTCCCCCAGCATGGAACGCTCGGGGTCGGAGTGCTTCAGAAACTCCTTCCACGCGGGCGCGGGTATGTAGGGCACGCCGGCGCCGAAGGTGAGCTGGCGTCCCTCCTTGCGGAGATGGCCCTTGAGGCAGTTGCGCAGGAAATACCAGACCCCTTCCTCGCATTCCTCCTTGGCCTGGGCATCGGTCTCGCTCACGTAGGCCGACATCAGGATGCCCATGCGGTAGGGCTGGTAGCTGTCGCCGTGGTCTTCCAGCACCTTGGAGAACTGCTCGCGGGCCTTGTAGGTCTCGCCGCCGTGGCTCCGGGACGAGAGAAAATAGCAGTACCCGCGCTTGGCCACCTCCGTCAGCGTCGAGGCGCTGCGGGAACCGGGGACCCATATGGGAGGATGCGGCTTCTGGGTGGGCTTGGGCCAGGGGTTGACGTAGCGCAGCGGATAGTAGTGTCCCTCGTGGTTGAAGGGGCCGTCATCGGTCCAGGCCCGCACTACCAGGTCCACCGCCTCCCAGAACCGTTCGCGCGAAGTCACCGAGGGGATGTCGTAGTTGTAGTTCTCCGGTCCGCCGCCGGGGGCGAAGCCGGCGATGATGCGGCCGTTGCTCATGTTGTCGAGCATGGCGTACTCTTCGGCCACCCGGAGCGGGTTGATGTGCAGCGGCAGCAGGTTGCCCAGCACGCAGATCTTGGCCTTGCTGGAGCGTTGCGTCAGCGCCGCGGCGATGATGTTGGGCGACGGCATCAGGCCGTAGATGTTCTGGTGATGCTCGTTCAGCACCAGTCCGTCGAAGCCCAGCTCATCGGCGTAGGCGAGCTGGTCGATGTATTCCTGAAACAGGCCGCGGGACTTCTCGGAGTCCCACAGGCTGTTGGGGACGGTGACCCAGCCGGTGTCGTACTTCTCGTCAAAGTCCTTGGGCAGATGGGGATAAGCCATGAAATGCCAACAGAAGAGTTGTACCGGGTGCATGTTCCCTCCGAATTTCTCTAGTGTGGTGTCTGGTTAATTCGCGTCATAATATGCGGAGGATTTTTCGTCGTCGGCAAGGCGCGATGACGAGCAGTGGCGGGCACCACGCGAGGAAGAGCAACGCAGCCGACGGCGAAAAAGACCCGCAGATTATGATGCGAATTACCCAGACACCACACTAGGTGAAGCTCCGGGACCGGACCTTTCTCCTCAGGCGGACGCGGGTCCATCCCATCAGCCAGCCGATCAGCAGAACCCCCGCACCGGCGACGAACCACCACAGCCGCATGTCGCGCTGGAGGTTGGTGCTTTCCTGCTGGAGCCGCCGGAGCTGGCGTTGGTCGCTCTGGTTGCTGTTTTTCAGTTTCTCGTTCTGGGCCGTGAGCTGGAGGTTCTCGCCGCGAAGCTGTTCGAGCTCGGCCAACTGGGCCTCGACCTTGGCCGTCAACTCTTCGACCTGGCGCAGGGGCGGCGCCTCCTCGGTCAGGAAGCTCGTGAGCACGTAGCCTTGCCGGCCGTCGGGGAGCGACACGAGATTGTAGTCGCCCTCC
>JAPOQB010000420.1 GCA_026710965.1 Deltaproteobacteria bacterium
AGCGGGGCCAACGTGTACACGCAGAAGATTGAATCCATCGCGGCTGCGAATACCTGCGTCGCCCTTTCGGCCTCTCCTCACATGCCTTCATGACGCCTTGCTGGCCGCAAGACGTTCTTCGTCCGCACCGCACGACGGCTCGGCACCGCCCATGCCACAGTGGGCAACACCGACGACCTCACCGCGGCCGAGGCGCATCCCTGCAAGGTGGACCGAGCGGCACGGCGTCCTCCAGATCGTCCGCGTGCCCGACTGGGGCCGCTTCGAGGGGCGACCCCTTCCTTTATTTTCACCCGCTCACGCCGGCCACATCGGTGCGCTCGCATTCGGCACGGGCCCCGGCCACGGCCCACGTCACCGCGCCGACGCGCCCCCACGCTTCTTCCACTGGCATCGCGACATGGCCCGGCCGTCAGTCTTCAACGCCATGCCTCGCGGCAACCTCCCGACCCCCGTACGGCTCGCCGCCTCCGGCGACATCGCCCCGCTCGTGCTGTCTGGCTCACTGCGCTTCTCGCCGGCAACGCCGCCCATGTCCGCGTCGCCGGCGCGGGCTTCACCCGACACCGGCCTTCGCATCATCATCGTTGCCGGCGGCGTGGCCGACGCGCACCTCGTCGGAGCAGCGAAGAAGGTCGGACGCATCATTGCCAGAGCGATGCAATTCGGTAACGCTGGTAAGCCTTGAGGGATGGCATCATGAGCGAGAGACATCACCGAACGACGGAAGGAATGGAGATACGCTTCCTCTCCGAGCCGACGGCGTTGGCTTGGCGGGCTTTCAACCGTGCGGCCGAACAACCGTGGTGCGTCACACCCGCTGTGCCGATTCTGTTCTTCGGCGACCTCGATGTGTACCACGCCTCGCCGCTACGCGTGCTGACCGTCGGGCTGAACCCTTCGCGGCATGAGTTTCCCACTGGCGAGCCGTTCCGGCGCTTTCCACTCGCAGAAGGCAATCATGCGCAGGAACTTGCCGCTACCTCGACGCGATGTCTGCCTATTTTCGGACCGATCCGTACCGCGGTTGGTTCAGCGCGTTCGAGCCGCTGCTCAACGGGCTAGGGGTGAGCTACTATGAGGGCAGCGCATCAACGGCGCTCCACACGGACATCTGCTCGCCCGTCGCGACGAACCCGACGTGGAGCGGACTCAAGGAGGCCGATCGCGCGGTTCTCGAGTCTGACGGCGGCCCGCTCTGGCGCATGTTGCTGGAGGAACTGCGACCACAGATCGTAGCGTTGTCGGTGGCGAAGGCTCACCTCAAGCGCATCGAGTTCACGCCGATGACCGCTTGGCATGTAATACACGCCTTCGAGCGGACAGCCGGCGGCGACCTTCGTTCCCGGCCATACGAAATTTGCGCACGGTGGTACGACGTAGGTGGCGAACGGTCGCTGTTCGCATTTGGTGCTGCAGCCCAAAAGCCGTTCGGGCTGCTGGCGGACAGCCAGAAGCGGGAGACAGGCGAGTTATTGCTGGAGGCATATCAGGATGGGTGATAAGCGTTGCTTTGTTCAGTTCCCGCACCCAGGATTCGAGCCCCAATTGGCAAAGTGCGCCTGAAATGTTACTTCGAAGGGAAGGCGCTGGAGTCATTCACAGTTACCTCATGCCTTCGGGCGAGCGCGGGGGTTGTGGCCCGCCCAGCGCCGGATTAGAGCCTTACAGCGAGCGCCGGGGGCGTTTCGCGTGGGTGGCCCTTCAAGGCGCAGCCGGGCTCCGAAGCAACGCGGAGCCCCCCGACGTCCGAGGGTCAAGGGTCAATCCCTTCGCATCACATATCTGGCGAGCGCGAAGTAGAAGACGGCCGGGGCCGCCAACACGACCGCCAAGAGCGGCACGAGCGGGTGGCTGAAAGAGATGACCGACATCAACAGCACGGCGAGGCCGGCGTACACAACTCCTGCCAGGATGCAGGCCCAGCCTGACACGATGCAGAGCCACTCTGGCATGTCGCGAATTGTATGCGCTCTCCGTGGAGGCGGTCAATACCTGACCTGCTGCTGAGCGGCGCTGGGGATTTCGTCCGCGGCAGGCGCCGAAGCGTAGTTCCTCTTCTTCACGGATCGATTGCCCTACTTCCTTCGCGCTGCATTGAGCGCCAGCAGGTTCCGCAACGCCTCCTCCTCCAATATCGCCGCGTCCCACCCGTATGCCCGTGCAACAGCGGCATCAAGCGTCGCGTGAGCATCGGCCAGCCACCGTGGCCGGGCATTGTAGAGGTTCGTCAACGTGCGGCCCTTGAGTTCCTTCGCCGCCGCCTCGCCGCGGGCCACCGGTCGTTTCGGATAGCCCGGCGCCGGCTCCTCCGCCCACTCCACCCATTCCGGCGGGTTGAGCCAGCGGTCGCGGCGTTCCACCAGACGCCGTGCCGCGTCGGCGATGGCTACAGCATGGGGACCGTTTGCGTAGTCCGCTGCGGGAATGTCGGGCGAGAGGCCGTCCGGGAAGGTCTCGAAGGTAGTCGTCGGCGTGTAACGCGGGCGATCTTCGAGGCTGGTGCCAAGCCGTAGCGACCACGCCTCGTGGAACCGGCTGTGCAGGATGCCGAAGGTCACATCGTCGTCGCGGGCGATGGCGATCACTTGGCTATCCGGCAGGATGTGTGCGTCCAGCCAGACAAACCCTTCGTCGTCAACTACCGCGCGGGCGCCGGCGGACGCAAGGCCCCAACAAGCGCGTCACCCTCGGACGCTTCGGACGAATCACTCCAGAACAGGCAAGGCGCATGGCTCAGGAGACACTCGGCAAGGCCGCGGGGGGCGGAGACCCGGCAGAAGAGCGCGCCGAGGCCCGCAGCATGCCCACCCTCGCCCAGGCCTTCGAGGACTACATGAAAGCCAACCCCAGGCGAAAGCCCCGCACCGTCGCGATCTACCGCCAGAACCTGCGCGTGTGCTTCGGCGACTGGCTTGCCCGGCCGCTTGACGCCATCGACCACCGCGATGTCGAGGCCCGTTTCAACCGCGTCACCGAACGGAACAGCTGGGCCACCGCCAACCAGGCCGTCTCCATGCTGCGCTCCATCTACCGCCGCTCCACCATCGACCACGAGGGACTGCGCAACCCCGTCGAGCTCTGGATCGCGGGCGGCGGGCGGCTCAACCGAATGCGCCGCCGCCGCATCTCCTCCCCGGCCGAGGTGCTGGCCCGCTGGCGTTCGGGGGTGGAGGCGATAGGACTTCCCCCCGACCACCGCGACATCTTCGCCATCGGAGCCTATACCGGCATGCGCCTGGGCGAGGTGGTCTCGCTCCGTTGGGAGTGCATCGACCTGAACCGCGGCATCCTGCGGGTCGAGGAGACCAAGACCGGCGAGCCTCTGGAGCTTCCGCTTACCCGTCAACTCGCAGCCGTGTTGGCGCGCCGGGCGGAGGCTGGCGGCAGGGCGGCCGAAGGCTGGGTGTTCCCCTCGCTCACGAGCGCCACCGGTCATCTCACGGGCCTTCACCGCTACCATGTGGACATCAGCAAGGCTGCCGGCACACGCTTCTGGTTCCACGGCCTGCGCAACGCCTTCATCACCGTGGCCGAGCGCGACCTCATGCTGCCCCGCCCACTCACCAAGCGCCTCGTAAACCACGCCCGCGACGACGACATCACCGAGGGCTACGCTGCCAACTGGACCGTCGCGCAGCTCCGCGAGCCCGCCCAACGGGTGGCCGACCGCATCGAAGCTCTGCTGACGGGGTCCGGCCCGCCCGCGCCGGACGCTTGTCCGGTTGCGGCGGTGCGCGGGGAAGCGGGCCCTTCGGCCGGTTTGCGGTAGAGGCCGGAGCACCGTCCCCCTCCACGGTTACGGACAACCTCGCCAGCGGCGGTTCGCCGCCGCTGCCTGCGTGCGGGCAACCGGCGTAGCGGCCTACAGCGGCGCCGTGCCGCCCGGCAAGTTTCGGAAGCCTCTGCCTCATCTCCCCGTCGTCCCGCGGGCTCGGCCGGCAACAGCATATCCGCGGATCGATCTCCAGCGGGGGCGCGGCCGAAGCGTATGCAAAATAACATGCCTGGCTGTGTTATTCACACGTTGACTTTACGCTTGTAGAGTATAAGGTTGGCGACGGTCTGCGTCGGGTTTTGGAGTCAAGGCGTCGATTGGCGGCGCCTGCGAGCGCAACGGCAAGATGCGAACGTCCGCGTTCCTTGCCGGGATTGAGAACACGCAGGATACGTCCGTGTGCGGTGGCGAAAATACGGCCCGGCACCATTTCGTGTCGTGAGTTCACACATTCATCCGGGAAAACACATGCTTACGAAACTTCACAATATTCTGGCCCTCGTGGCAGCCATGTTACTCTCCGCTTGTGGCGGCGGCGGACCGCAACATCTCGCTGAGACCACAGCATTCGACCACACAGCCGCCACCATCCAACTGGATATCAATCCCCCCACTTCCCTTGAAGTCTCCTGCTTCTTTGGGAGGTGTTTTGTAGAGTGGTCCGGGCAACACGGAACATGGGATAATGTTCGCATCTATCGAAGCACGACCAACGACCCGTCGACGAGTGCTGAGATTGAGCGACTATTTGCGTTGTCCATTTTGTTCGTTGACGGGGACGTCGAGGAAGGCAAAGAGTATTACTACTGGGCACGATTCGAGCAGGCTGGAACCGGGGAACTTAGTGATCTGACTGGTCCTGCTTTTGACGCCGCCCACAATGCCCGTGTCGCCGCCATAGCCCAGGCTGAAGAGGCCCTCGCGAACGCGGGGAAGTCTGCCCTCTCATTCCCGCGAGAAGAGTCAGACAGCGGTTTCAGACCGGAACGGGCATACCTGTTGGCCAATGAGGTTCTGCAAGCGCCGGTCTACCAGGATGGCAAGTATCTCTACGTCGGTATCGACCAGGGCCGGGACGTTCTGGAGACGCTGGCGAAAAGCGGCCCCTCGGCTTCCAGCAGCAGTGCAACCACATGCACGAATGGGGGTTGCTCCAGGCTCTCGACATCTTACAGGCGGACAGTGGAAGTTGACGAAAGGGACAATTGGACCATCCGGCGTGGCGAAATGGAGGAAACTCGCGTGCTGAATGGAGTCCAGCAGGGCCTCCGCTCATACTTCGATAATACCGCTCAACTGGCTCGGCTGGGGGTGCCGGTGGTCATGCGTTTTGAGACAGTGCCGACCGTCAGGTTTGGAGGCGCAGTCAGCAGTACGGATGTAGGGCGACTGACAACAGTCCTGCAGATCATCAACGCAGCCCTGCCGGGCGATTCGAAGCTGGAGATGGCCACAGGAACGCCCGAGGCCAAACCCAGTGATCTGGCTGGCGCCATCTACGTTGAGTTCTTGCCCCAAAGCGAGTATCGGACAGCCGTCGGTCACTCCAGCATTGGACAGGCAACAACATCCTATTCGCCGGTAGACGCCCGCATCGACCATGCTCACATCCAGATCAACCGGACGTACGCAGACAAGGGAGAAACGGAAGCGGCGCTGGTGTTGGCCCACGAACTGTTGCACTCTCTCGGCATTGGCCACGCCATTCAGGGCATGAAGAGCATGATGACGGCTACGCTGCCAGCCTCTGACGCTGATTTGCCGTTGCCACTTCTGTACCGGGATGACCGGAGGGCGCTGAATGCACTGTACTCGGACATGACGGCTGGAACTTCGGTAACGAGCCTGGGAGAGTGGGACGATACGGTCACGCATCTTGCCGCCAACAATGACTGGGTGGCCTTTGGCATAGCCTATGCCGACGGTTACGGCGAACCGTGGGCCTACGGATATCGACCGGGAACGGACCTGGCCGACAATCCCAGGCTGCGTGGCACAGCGAGTTGGTCCGGTATGCTCCTCGGCTTCACGTCAGACGAAAAGCCGCTGTCGGGCAAGACTGCGTTGTCCGTCCAGTTGCGGGACCTGACAGGAACGGCAGACTTTACGGAGCTTGAAACCTGGGGCAGAGGATCCATGCCTGGAGAGTTTGGCCAAGGTACGGACTGGAGCGGAGGAGATCTGTCCTACGACATCCTGGTCACTCGGAACACCTTCAGGCAGATCGGTGGAGACGAGGGTCAGCTTACCGGCGCGTTCTTCGGAGACTCCCATGAATCCATGGGGGGAACCCTGCATCGCGATGATCTAAGTGCTGCTTTCGGCGGAGTGCGTAATGACTTAATCAATCGGTGAACGGAGACCAGTCCCACGATTGTCGTCTTTCTCTTCACGGATCGATTGCCCTACATCGTCCGCGCCGCATTGAACGCCCGCAACCTTCCGCAACGCCTCATCCTCCGTTATCCCCGCGCCCCACCCGCACGCCCCTGCAACAGCGGCATCAAGTGCCGCGTGAGCATCGGCGAGCCACCGCCGCCGGGCATCGTAGAGGTTCGTCGACGTGCGGCTCCTGAGTTCGTTCGCCGCCGCCTCGTCTCGGGCCACCGGCGCTTCGGATAGGCCGGCACCGGCTCCTCCACCCACTCCACCCATTCAGGCGGGTTCAGCCAGCGGTCGCGGCCCTCTACCAGACGCCGGGCCGCGTCGGTGATGTCTACGGCATGAGGAGCGCTTGCATAGTCTGCAGCGGAGACGTCCGGCGACAGCTCGTCAGCGGACCGTGGAGCGAGATCCGCAGATGAGGCCGTTTATGCCGAAGACCACAATCGGCCCTGCAGCCAAAGACTGCCTTCGACATCCTCGCCGATACGGGGAGGTTCACGGCTGGTCCATGCGCGCTCCGTAATGAAAACGTCCAGATTGGCGCTTTCATCCTCGAATTGCATCACCCCGACCCTTACCTTCCAGCCGGACTGTCCGAGCCAACCGTCGAATGCGGCCACGTCACGCACCGGGCCGCGGAACTGGTAGTCGTCACGGTCCCAATCCATGATCGGCATAAAGATGCTGGAGCCTTCCAAAACAATGTATGGGTCTTGTCCTTCCGCGAGCCCGGCGCGGGTTCGCTGCCAGTTCGCCAACTGAGAGTCGGGGTGCAACGCAAGCTTGTCCACCTGTGGCGCGCCTGCCTTGTAAGCGATTCCTGACAGGATGAAGTCCCGCCGTTGTCCGACCTCGTACCAGGCTCGGTTGCTGAGAAAAGTGAGGTCGAAAAACGAGACCGGCGCTTCGCCCCAGACCCCTTCGATCTGGGCTTCCGCTCCACTGCTCCAGACGTGAACTTTCTCGATCTCAATGCCAACCTGCATTCCAACGGGAGCGAATGGGGATACGTTCACCAGTTCGGTGGCGTCCTCTGACACGCGCACCGTCGCAACGAGCCCGTGATTGGCGTTTGGCCAACAGAGATGGCTGCCCCTCGTCCAGCCTGCGGGAATGTCATGCGGCCCGGAGTAGATGTCGCCGAATGTTGTCAGAGGCGCCGAGTCCCGTTCGACCTCGGGGAGGATTGCGAATATCGCATCGGGGCTGTCGAAAAACGGGTACCAATGCGATCCGCAGTTGTGTTTCTGGTCCTCGCCCTCCCACATGAACGTGTCTTCTGGCCACGATTTCTCAGCATTCATGCTCGTCCCTCGTTTGCCGGCGGCATGGACAGGATTACGGTAATACGCCGCCTTGTATCTGCAAGGTGCTGGACCTCTCCAGACCGACTGGCCGGGCCCCCGGACGTCCGAGGGTCAAGGGTCAATCCCTTCGCATCGCATACCTGGCGAGCGCGAAGTAGAAGACGGCAGGAGCCGCCAAGACCACCGCCAGGAGCGGCGCGAACGGGTGGCTGAAAGAGATGACCGACATCAACAGCACGGCGAAGACAGCGTACACGGCCCCTGCCAGGATGCAGGTGCAGCCTGACACGATGCGAAGCATGACCGGGATCATAGGCGCTGTCCGGGAGGGGGTCAATGCCCGATTGAGCTCGACCACACGCCACTTGGCGATGAATTCCACAGGTGTCATCGCGCTGACCGCTGATCCTGACCGGATGTCGCCTCCGAGAAATCCTCTCCCTTGAATGGGGCTGGATCAAGGGCAAGCGCATCCATCTTCCCGATTCCAAGTCCGGGCCGCGCACGGTCTGGCTGTCGAGCGCCGCGCGGGCCGCGATCAACGCCATCCCGCACTACGGCCACGATTGCCCGTATCTGTTTCCCGCCCGTCCGGCTACCCGCCCCATCGACAACATCGAGCATCAGTGGAGCCGCATACGCGCCGAGGCGGGACTGCCCGCCTTCCGCCTTCACGACCTTCGACGTTCCTGGGCTTCGGTCGCCGCCATGAACGGCGTGGACATGGTGACGATCGCGAAGGTGCTCGGGCACGCGCTCGTCGAGACAACGGAGCGCTACGTCCATCTCTCCGACCAGTCCGTTTCAGACGCCGCCGACAGGGTATCGAACCGCATCCAGACTGCCCTGGTCGGAATTGGCGCGGAGCATGGGGGAGGAACCTTCGATGCCGACCCTTGACCTAACGCCGCGTCTGGCGCGCCAGAGCAAGCCGGGTCCCAGGGACACCTTCCTGTTCGACAAGTCCTTGCCCGGCTTCGGGCTGCGCATTCACCCCTCGGGCCGGAAAGTCTGGATCGTGCAGGCGCGCATCGAGGGACGGAGCCGCCGCACCGTCATCGCCCGGCACCAGGGGATGAAGTTCGCCGAGGCCCGCCGCCCCACCCGCGGCTTACTGCCGCGCATCCGCACGGGAGAGAATCCAGCCGAGGACATCCGGCGGGAGAAGCAGACCCCGACCTTCCGGGCGTTCGCTGAGGAATACCTTCGCCGCAGCGAACCTCACTGGAAGCCCTCAGGGCGCAAGACCGTGCGCAACTATCTCAAGTCCCGTATCCTGCCGGCGTTCGGCGGGATGCCGCTCGACCGCATCGGCCCCGAGGACGTGGATGCCTGGTACGATGCGGCGAGCGGAGACAGCCCGGGCGCGGCCAACTGCGCCTTCGAGACACTGCGCGCGATGATGTTTCGCGCCGAGAAATGGGGATCCCGCCAGCGCGGCTGCAACCCCTGTTTTGGGATCGTGAAGAACCCGGGGAAGAAGCTTGCCCGGTTCCTCGACACGGACGAGCTGGCGCGGCTCGGGCGCGCGCTCTGCGCGGACGCGAAGCTCGGCAACCTTCGCCTGCACTGCCTTCGGCACACCGCAGCCAGTCAAGCGGTGATGTGTCCGGCGAGAATCTGTCCTTGATCGGCAAGCTGCTCGGACACCGGCGGCACCGCACCATGGCGAGCTACGCCCACCTTGCCGACAATCATCTGGCCGAGGCGGCGGAAAAGATAGGCATGTTGATTGCCAAGGCAATGTTACAAGACGAAAGAATGTAATGAAGTTAGATGTCTCCATATCCTCCATATTTTTCCAGGTACTCTGCAAAACTCGAATAGTTCTTCTTGGCACTCGCGTTCTGTATCTTGCCATGTCTCGTCTTGTCTATTTTCGATTGAATATACATCACCAGATCATCAAACCTTTCCAACGGAATCATGTCCCATTTGGTGCCAAATCGTTTCTTAATCTGTTGATACAATATTGCGTATTTCATGCCGTCTTGGCCAACTTCCATCCTTTTAAAATCATGGCATCTATCGATAAGATGCTTCGTGTAGTTCCTATGAGGCAAACTTGAGCCAATTGAACCGTGTGGAGGATTAATGTTCACTGATTTTCGTGTCGTCTTTATCTCTACTTTCTCCACTCTGTTTGCAATCACACCACTGTTGGAACCTTTGCTAAAATCCAGTTGGATGATGTTACTCTCCCTTTCGTCCTTTAATTGGGGATGCACATCGTGTACAAGCATTTGTTTTGCTCTCATGACTTCACCTTGAGAGATTTGACCTTGCGTTACCTTGGAGTGGCAATTCGCGCAAATGTAGATGAGGTTTTCCAAGGAATTCGCACCGCCCGCTGCTAACGGTTTAATGTGATGAAACTGCGCAGTGGAAACATCATCTTCGCCACAAAAGGGACAAGTCGATTGACTCTCCTGGGTCAATTTCTTTTTGATTAGCGATGGTATGTCTTTCCGCATCAGAAAGAGCTCCGTACTCTGACCTTCCAATTGATCCCTGTTGGGCGCCTGCCATCCAAAGAGAATGGGCCAAATGATGGCCTACCAGGTCTCATGGTGAGGTCTTGTTGGAGGCGGCATGGAGAGGATCGCGGCAACACGCCGCGCCGTCTCGGCAAAGTGCTGGACTTCGTCGGGCCTCAGCGGGCGACCGAGGATGTCGCGTTCGCGGTAGGAGAGCCATTTTTTGAGGACCCGATAACCGCCGAGGCGGTAGCTCCAGACACTGGCGGGTACGTTGCGCCAGTATGCGTTCGCGTTCAGCCAGATGTCGAAGGTAGTTTGGCCGAGCGCGGGTAGGGGGGCACCCATTGCAGCGCGCTCCGCCAGCGCAAACGGGCGCTCGACGGCACGCCCCTGGCCGGGCATCACAGCGTCGTCCCGGCCATAGTGGCCCCAGCCGGCGGTCACGGCAAAGTCGTCGCCGGCCATATTGCGGCCACCCACTGTGGTCGGCGCGGCGATGGCTGCGATTTCCGCGCGAAACGGGCCTTGCGTGATTCCAGGCACGGGTGTTTCGCAGTCGAGTAGCGTTGCAATTTCGCGCCCGCGCGCCGCCGATTCCGTGAGCGCCGCCGCGGCGTCCCTATCCCCACCATCGGGCCAACCCGGCAAAGGAATACGTGGCCAGCCGATTCGCAACGCACCGGCATTGGCCTCCCGGTAAGCGGGCTCGTGTAGCGTCGCGACGACATGGTGGAACAGGTCCTCCACGCCGAGGCCCAGCCGCTTCAGGTAGCAATGCGCAGCCTCCGTCAGATTAGCTCGCGAGGCACCTTCCCCATTGCCGGCAAGATCGTCGTCACGCAAGCGCGCGGGGAAGAAACTGGACAAGCCGTTGCCGAAATTGTCAGCCAAATGGCGGACTGTGGTGCCGCGCGAATAGTCCTCCCTGGCGTCCCGTTCGCGCGCTTCAATCCAGATATTTCCCTCGAATATCTGCCGTCTGTAGTCGGGTCTCGGGCGGTCAAGCAGTCCGCCGTCCTTCTGCCAATAGAGCCAGCGGTCGTCGAACGGTCGGTAGGCATGGCGGACGAACCCGGCTTCGTCCGGTCCACCGCGTACAAGCAGGGCATTGCGCACAGCTCGGGCATCGGAGCCTCCGAAGGCCTTCATCGCCGCCGGATAGCGCCGCTCGATTTCCTCGTGACCCAGCGCCGGGTCGAAATAATCCGCAATCCGCGTCTTGAGCCGGTCCAGGTCGGTGTCGATCAGGAAGCCGTTGCGGCTGGTCTTGACGCCCGGGAAAGAGACTGGGAACAGTTCCGGCAGCGTCGGCCAGCCGGACCAGTCCGCGCTCACCGTCGTTTGCGCGAAGGGCAGTCCGATCAGCAGGTCAGGCGTTATGTCCTCATATAGCGCTTCGGGCGCCGCTTCCGCAGTCGCGGCGAGTTCCGCGCGCTTGGCCCGCCCCCATAGATGCCGGAACGCCACCCGTTCGGTCGGTTTGTGCTCTGCCTTGCGCACAAGTGTGGTAATCGCCGTACCGACCTGGATGCCGATCGGATCGCCCTCGGTCGAGAAGATGCTGGGGTCAGGCGTACCGTCCGGTGCAACCTTGCCAGTCTTGTACTTGTCGCCGTTCAGGCAGTCGATCCGGATCGCGTCGAATCCTTCCAGATAGCGCTCCCGCATGCCCGTGAAGGACAGGCCGTCGAGCCAGGAGTAGTTCGAAATGAAGCAAACCACGCCTCGCCCGGTCTTTTCCGCGATACGCCGTTCGGCCATGCGAAAGAATCGGACATAGAGGTCGTTCAGCCCTTGACCTCCGGGCCGACGCACCAGTTTCGTCGTGCGGTAGGCTTCGGACAGCGCCCGTTCCTCGTCCACCGCCATGCCCGCGAACCCATTGTAGGGCGGGTTGCCGAGAATAACCAGAATCGGACGGTCCTGTTTTACCCGCTCCGCCCGGTCGCGCTCTTCCTCCAGTTCCGGGAAGGGTAGCGGTTTAGTTGCCTGCGGCTCCCAGCCGGTCAGCGCGTTGGTCAGGAACACCCCGGCGCGCTCGGTTCCGTCCTCGGCGAGAGTTGCATCGAGGCCCTGCATCGTCAAACCGACCTGCAAGTGCGCGATGACGAAAGGTGCGGGCATAATCTCGAAGCCGAACACTCTTTCGGTCGCCGCCTGTTTCACCCGCGCGCCGGCCAGCGCGCCGAGGCCTTGGCCTTCCAGATTAGTGGCGATACGGCGCAGCACTTCGGCCAGATAGCCGCCGGTCCCGCAGCACGGATCGAGAACATAGACATTCTCCGCCGCCAGCCCCTCCGGGACGCCGAGATCGTCCCTCAACGCCTTGTCAACGCGCGCGACCATATAGCGGACCACTTCCGTCGGCGTATACCAAACTCCGAGTTGTTTGCGCAGTTCGGGATCGAAGGCTTCCAGAAACGGCTCGTAGAAATAGGGTACTGCCTCGCCTTCGTTGAAGCGCGAGAAGAAAGTGTCCCGGTCAACCCGGTCGAGCGCGGCGGCCGTCCAGTCGAGCACTTCGACAAGCCCGAGCGGTTGCAATCTTCCAGGCTGCGACAGTTGTTGGAACAACGCGGCGAGCACAGGCGCTCGCAGGTGCCAGACCGCAGTGTGCCAATCGAATCCGCCAACGGGAGGCGGACTTTGCCGCGCCCACAGGACCCACGCGGAAAAGATGCCGTAGAACAGCGTCTGCACAAGCGTCGAATGGAAGAAGCGCGCGCCGCGCGCGCCCTCGAAGCGAACGCCCAAAGCATCTTCCAGCGCGGCGCGCACTGTTACAAGCGCCGGTGTATCGCCCGCCGCCTCGACCCGCGCCAGCCCGTCGCGCGCATAGGAGGCAAGCATCCACGCCAGATCTTTCGGCTCCGCCAACGCCGCCCGATGCGACAACGCGCGGGCGAGATACTCTCCGAGGCCAGCACCAGCCGTGCGGGCAGATGCACGGGGCCTTTCCAGTTTGTACCGGAAGTCATCCGCGCTGTCTGCAAGCCGGAGGGTTTCGAGCTTCGCCGGGTGGCCCGCAGCATCTTCGCCCACCAGCACGTAGTCACGCAGGTTGGTCACAAGGACCAGTCGATAGCGTCCCCAGTACCGGCTTACTTGATCGCCCGCCGCCGTGAGCCAGGCATCGTCGTCCGCCGCTTTCACCTCCACGACGCCACGTTCTGGTATCTGGCCTTCGCGTGGCCGACCCCGCTGAATTTGTTTCGCCGAATAGAGGCCGAAGTCGGGATGCCCCGCGCCCTGGTCAGCAAGCTCGCCGACGCAGAACACCTTCGGCCTAAGCGCCGCACCTACATCGTTCAGCAGGTTGGCGAGCGGCCCATAGCTTGACCGTTCGCCGGTCGCACCGCCGGAGGCCCGCACCCGCCCAAGGTCGGTGAAGTACCCTTCAACCGCCATCGACAACTTTGCGTTCGTCCTCGCCATCAGTCCCGTTCTGGTCGAGATTTGCCCAACGCGCAAGCGTTCGTGTAGATTACCGTCGTCTACGCTGCCGCGAGGCCCCGATCATGTGTGCAGCGCGCCCATGCGCCGTTCTGCGGCGGCTTGGCCCCGGCGCGCATGCGCAAGTTCGTAGCTCGCCTGCATCCGCATCCAGTGGTCCGCAGTGCCCCAGCCAATATCCTCCAGCGCAAGCGCCATGTTCGCCGACACCCCCGCCTTGCCGTTCAGCAGGCGCGACAGCGTTCCGCGCTCGCAACCAAGCCGCGCCGCCGTCCCCGTCACGTTCCAGCCCGCTTCCTCCATGCTCTCGCGGATCAGTTCGCCCACGTGCGGCGGGTTCAGCATCGGCCCTACGCGATCGTCTGCAACGTCTTTCATGGTCCACACCCCTTCGTCAGTGGCAGTCGATCAGGTCCACGTCCACGGCCTCGCCGTCCTCGAACCGGAACACCACGCGCCAGTTGCCCGAGACGCGAACGCTCCTTCAGGGGATGCAGCCGGAACCCCGGCGGATCGGCCCTGCCCGGATGCGCCGCCTCTTGCAGCCGGAACAGAACGCGCCGCAGCCGTGACACCAGACCCGCGGGCATCCGCGCGGAATTGTCCCGCTCGTGCAGCGCCCGCAGTCCCTTGTGCCTGATCCTCATGATTCACTGTAGCGACGCCACGCTACGCGCCGCAAGTGAATGGGCTCCTGTCACGACGCCTGCAACGAAGCTGACACAACCGGTGAGCTTCGTGTCGTGGAGCGGTGGCAGTCCGCCTGCACCGCCGCCGACAGTGCGGATCGAGTGAATGACCCCGCTCGTACACGCGACGTTCTGCATTGCCTTGTTACCTTCTGCTTCCTATAGTGACGCTCTGAAGTCGCGCGACGGTTCGGAGACTCTCTCCGCAAGTGCGCGGCGAGCGCTGCCGCTCAAGCGCCACTCGGGCTAACTGCTGGCTGCACAACGGCTTTCATCGTCCGAGCGCTTGGGCATGCAGGAAGCGGATCTTCGACGCCTTCCGGCGTTTTGTTCTCACACCCGAGGCATCCAGGATGCCGAGTTCCTTGTCTCCAGGCCAATTCAAGGAAGCTCTAACTCGGCGTGATATCAAGCACTACTGGCCCTGCGACAATCCTTATTCCGTTTTCCGAACCTCCACCATATGAAGTCGTCAGGACACGACCTTTCCGGATCCTGTCCTCGATCCGCAAGCGAGCATTATCCGATGAGGCGGCGCTTTCGACGGACAACATCTGGTAGCGGCTAACCCGGCTCGTCGGGCCGGATAAACGATGCAGGGCATGTGCAGCAGGTCCAAATTCGTGGCCCACCCGGCCCACAAGATCGCCCCTCCAATCAACGACCGGACCATCGAGTCGCGCGGGGGAATCTCACCCCCACGCGCTCCCAGAACCGTACGTGAGCCTCTCGACTCATACGGCTCCCAGCGTCCGGCCTTGCCCGTACAATACGGGAACGGCTTTGCCCCTGTCATCCAGCTCCTCCTGTTATCAGTTGGCCGACGGCAGCGGCTGAACACCACAGCCCCTTCGGTCCAGCGCCATTACAGCGCCTTCATCCCTACTACGGGCTGTTCTGCCCCTGTGCCCGGCATCGGTACTCTGAGCCTTCCGGGGGCTGCCCGGTTGGCCGTCTCCCTTGGCATCGGGACGACAGGTTCTCCTGTTCCGCAAGA
>JAPOQB010000891.1 GCA_026710965.1 Deltaproteobacteria bacterium
CGACACCACGTTGGCGTCGTCCACGTCGGGGCACACCATCTCGCGCTTGCCCCAGACCGAGCTGCCGTAGGGCCACCGGTTGCCCATCAGGCGCTGATCGAAGAGATCCTTCCAGTATGCGGGCGATTTCTTGCGGAGGAGCTCCAGGTCATGGCGCACCTCCAGGAGATTGCCGCACCGCGGGCATGCGTAGATGATCTCCTTGAGGCTGTGGCGCCCCGGGCAGCCGGCAATGCACTGGAACCAGGCCCGGTAGGCGTCCGGTGGAAGCGCCTGCATTTCTTGCGCTTGCATGACTCGTCCTCTACTCCCAACGAGGCGCCGGCTCAAGCACCGCGACCCGTCCCGGCCTACTGCCGGATGGCCGCGTTCTGCTCCGCACTGGGAAACACGAGCGACTTGATGACCACCGGGACCGCGCCCGATGACGGGATCAACGCGCCCACGTCGATGTAGTCGAACTCCTGCAGCACGATGCCGTCCACCGAGATGATGGGCTTGTCGAGCTTCATCTCTTCCTTGAAGTGGAGCCCCAGGATGCCGCCGATGTCGCCGTCGTTCACCAGGATAAGCGGATGGCCCTTCTCCAGGATCGGCTTCAGGCCCTCCACCACAGCGCCGCAGAAGGCCTGCAGGCGGGCGAAGGTGGCGGAGCCCTGCCAGTGGAACGCCAGCGCCACCGGCTGGCGGCCTGTCTGCAGGTCCAACCGCCGCAGCGCGTTGTCGATGGCGGCGACGACCTTGGCGGGATCGATGTCGTCGTCCCACGGGAAATCGACGCTGATCACCGGAACGTTCCTCACCGGCACCGCGTCCGGCGGCGAGATGAAGATGGTGCTGCCGCTGACCTGGATGGTGTACTGGGACGCGCCGATGACGGTGGCGCGAATGCGCGCCGCGGGCTCCAGAATCGGGACTCCCAGGCCTTCCACCCGCTGGCGGATCTCCCGGCCCAGCATCGCACCCATGTCGCCGAAGCCGTTGCCGGCGTGACCGTAGATGAACTCGGAGACGCCGCCGGAGAAGGTCACCGCGTCGACCTTGCCCCGATACGAAAGCGGCGGCAGCCGGAGCAGATCGCGGGTCTCCTCGGTGAGCTCCTGCTGGTTGACCACCTCGAACAGGCGGTCCGCCATCTCCGAAGCGATGGCCTGGAGCGTGTCCTCGTTCATGAGCTGGCCCAGCTCCAGCTCGACGCCCACCGCACCGCCGTGGCGCCGCCCGGCCTCTTCCACCCGTACCACCGAGTTGGCCCCGTCCATGGCCAGGAGCCGCGCGCCCACGTCGATGGCGGTGACCTCGCGCACCTTGCCGCGCGCGCACACCGCGATCTTGCTGGTGCCGCCGCCCACGTCGATGTTCAGCACCACCGCGTCTTCGCGGCCGGAGCGGGCCACTGCCCCGGAGCCGTGGGCCGCCATGGTGGTCTCGAGCCCGTCCCCCGCGGTGACCGAGACGAACCGCCCGGCCTCCTCGGCGAACAGATCGGCGATGGCGCGGGAGTTGCGCCGCCGCACGGCCACGCCGGTCAGGATCAGCGCGCCGGTGTCGACGTCTTCCCGCTTGAGTTGCGCATGCCCGTACTGTTCGTTGATGAAGTGCCCCAGGCGCTCCACGTCGATGGTCAGGTCATCGGTGTAGGGGGTGAGCAGGATCTCCGATTCGCTCAGCACCGTCCGCTTCTTGACGACGTAGCGGGTGCCTTCCTGACTCAGCTCGAGTCGTGAGAACACCAGGTGGGACGTGGACGAACCGATGTCCACGCCCACGCTGGTGAGCTTGATCTCGTCTTCGTCAACGATGTGTCTGCCGGAACCGGTGAAACCGAGCGATCCTGCGTCCGCCACGAGATATACCTAGGCTTCCGGCTTGTAGATCTCGGCAGGCATCTTGGACTTCATCCCCTCCTTGCCCAGAGTCTCTTCGAACTCCTTGCGCAGGAACGGGTCCTCGTCGCGGTAGGCGATGGCGGGGCCGCCGTCCTTGATCTCGATGGCGCCGCAGTCGATGC
>JAPOQB010000859.1 GCA_026710965.1 Deltaproteobacteria bacterium
CGCGCCGGAGAGCGCCAACAACGCCAAGCAGGGCGGCGCGCTGGTGCCCACGCTGGCCTTCGGCATCCCCGGCAGCGCCTCCATGGCGCTGCTGATCGGCGCCTTCATGATCCACGGCCTGCAACCGGGCCCCTCCATGCTGAACGAGCACCTGGACCTCACCTACTCCATCGTGTGGAGCACGGCCATCGCCAACATCATGGCCACGGTCATCGCACTGTGCTTCACCAACCAGCTCGCCAAGATCTCGTCGGTGCGGATCAACATCCTGGCGCCGCTGGTGACGGTGGTGGTGTTCCTGGCCGCCTACCAGGCCACCGCCAGCATCTTCGACCTGGTGACGGTGCTGCTCTTCGGGCTGCTGGGTTGGATCATGAAGCGGTGCGGCTGGCCCCGGCCGCCGCTGCTGCTGGGGTTCCTGCTGGGCGGTCTGATCGAGCGGTATCTCTTCATCTCGGTCCGCGCCTACGGCGCCGCGTTCCTCATCCGGCCGCTGGTGCTCGTGGTCCTGGCGGTCACCATCGCCACCATCTATTACAGTGTCAAGCAGGAACGGAAAGTCCGGCAGCTCACCGGAGACACGGGAGAGGGAGAGTAGCCATGCGCATCACACCGTCGCTCGTGTTCACTTTCTTCGTCGCCGTGGTCGCCGGCGGCATGGTTGTCACCTCCAGGGACTGGCCGCTGGGCACCGGTCTGTTTCCCCGCTCCGTCGGCGTCCCGGTCCTGGTGATGGCGCTGATCCAACTCATCATGGACGCCTACCGCACCCTCAAGACAACCGGCGGCCAGGAGCGCGAAACCGGCGACCTTCAGGTGGACTGGACCATGTCCGCGGCCGAGGTGGCGGCCCGGGGCCTGACCTTTGCCGGATGGCTCCTGGGCATGTTCTTCGGCATCCTGCTATTGGGCTTCTTCATCACGGTGCCGGTTTTCACGCTTCTGTACCTGAGGTACCAGGCCAAGGAGGGATGGTCGCTGACCCTGTGGCTCACGGCCGTCATGCTGGTGTTCTTCGTCGGCGTGTTCGACCAGATCCTGCACATCCACTGGCTCGAGCCGGTCATTTCCGGTCCCGAGAATTTCCTCAAGACCCTGATGCCCTGGCTGGGGTGACCCCGGGCCCCGCGAACCTGTCCATCCGCGAACAGAGAAGGGCGCCGGGGATATCCCCGGCGCCCTTCTCTACAACACCGTACGGTCCGGAGTCAGCGCGACTACTTACCCCCCTTGGGGTTGAAAATCTGCGCCACGATGGCCTTGTCCTCCGGCGAGGCGGCAATCGAATCCTTCCACATCCTCTGAAGATCCGGGCCGGTCGTAGGGTTCACCGGCCGCTTGAGCTTCTTGGCCTCGGCCAGGAACTTCGGATCCTTCATGGTCGCGTCGAAGGCCTTGCGCACGAGTGCCACGCGGTCCGCCGGCACTCCCGGCGGCATGGTGTAGGGGCGTCCGTAGCGCGAGAGCAGGAAGGTGGCGCGCACGAGATTCTTCTGCTTCTCGGTCTTCGCCATTTCCTCGAGCAAGGGAGCGTCGGGGAACTCGGGGGCCTTCTTCCCTTCCACCGTGCCGGTCTGGGCAAGCATGACCAGCTCCCCGGCCTTCCACATGTCGCCGAGCTGGTCCAGGAACGACGAGGTGACGTTGCCGGACGTGTCCACCTCGCCCTGCCGCAGCGCCAGGCTGTACTGGCGCGCGCCCGGATAACCGAACACGTACTCGAAGAGCTTCTTGCCGCGCAGCTTCTCCAGGATGTTGCCCATCACGAACCCGCCCGACTGATTGCCGCTGATGCCGACTCGGGCCAGCTTGCCCGACTTCTCGATGTCGTCCAGCGATTTGAACCGGTCCTTCCGGCTGTAGAACAGGCCGTTCTCGATGACGATGACGCCGATGGCGTTCATCTTGTTGAAGTCGAACTGGCCGCCACGCTTCTTGTCACCCACCACCTGCCAGTTCCACACCCCCCAGTTGATCTGCTCCATGACGGTGCCGTCCCGGCGGGCCTTGTTGTAGAGATAGCTCGCCGCCCGGACGCCGCCCGCTCCCGGCATGTTCTGAACGATGACCGTCGGGTTCCCGGGAATGTTCCTGCCGATATGGCGGGCCAGCAGCCGCGAGGACGTATCGTTGCCGCCGCCAGGCGATGACGAAACGATCAGGCGGATCTTCTTGCCCTGGTAGAAGTCCGCCGCCCCGGCCGAACCGGCCCCGAACAGGAAGAGCACGAGCACAACAAAACTCAGTACAGCCTGCATGGTTACCTCCCGGATAAAGCAACTCTGATCAATTGTCCCTTGGACGATGGCGTCCTTCGACTTCGCTTCGCTACGCTCAGGACGAACGGTTGTAGGGGGCGATTACCCGTTCGTCCTGAGCCCTTCGACAAGCTCAGGACAGGCTTCGCGAAGCGAAGTCGAAGGACGCACACTCACGCGGGCATCCTGCACCAAGCTCCTGGAAATGGCAAGGTGAAAAGCCGCCAAGACGGACTCCAAAACGAAGGGCGCCGGGGATTGGATGTCCCCGGCGCCCTCCGTTACAGCGCCCCGGCAGTCCGGGCAGGTGCTACTTCTTGCCCGGGGGATTGAAGATCTGCTTGACGATGGCCTTGTCTTCCGGTGAGGCGCCAAGCGAATCCTTCCACATCTTCTGAAGGGCCGGACCGCTCGTCGGCCTCACGGGCCTCTTCAGCTTCTTGGCCTCGGCCAGAAACTTCGGGTCCTTCATGGTGTCGTTGAAGGCCTTGCGCACGAGCGCCACGCGGTCCGCGGGAACTCCGGGGGGCATGGCGTACGGACGTCCGTAACGCGAGAGCAGGAAGGTAGCCCGCACCAGGTTCTTCTGCTTCTCGGTCTTGGCCATATCCTCGAGCAACGGCGCGTCGGGGAACTCCGGACTCTTCTTGCCCTCCACCGTGCCGGTTTGGGCGAGCATGATGATGTCCCCCGCCTTCCACATGTCCCCGAGCTGATCCAGGAACGACGAGGTCACGTTGCCGGAGACGTCCACCTCACCCTGCCGGAACGCGAGGCTGTACTGGCGCGCGCCGGGATAGCCGAAGACGTACTCGAACAGCTTTTCGTCGCGCAGCTTCTCGACGATGTTCCCGAGCACGAATCCGCTGGACTGGTTGCCGCTGATGCCGACCCGGGCCTGCTTGCCCGACTTCTTGATTTCATCCAGCGTCTTGAAACGGTCCTTGCGACTGTAGAGCAGGCCGTTCTCGATCACGATCACGCCGATGGCCTGCATCTTGTTGAAGTCGAACTGGCTGCCACGGGCCTTGTC
>JAPOQB010000801.1 GCA_026710965.1 Deltaproteobacteria bacterium
CCGGGTGGCGGACCTGGGATGTTCCTTGGCGGACGAGCTGCTGAAGCCCACCCGGATTTACGCCAAGCTGATCCGCGGCCTGGCCGCGCGCCACCGGATCAAGGGCATCGCCCACATCACCGGCGGCGGCATCGTGGAGAACCTGCCGCGGGTGCTGCCGCCCGGAGTGCGGGCGTGGCTCCGCCGGGGAAGCTGGCCCGTGCCGCCCATATTCGATCTCATCGCGCGGCTGGGAGATGTGCCCCAGGCGGAGATGGACCGCACCTTCAACAACGGCATCGGCATGGCCCTGGTGGTGGGCGCGGCCGACGCTCCCGGAGTGGAGCGCGCGCTGCGACGCCGCCGCGAGCCCTATGCCGTCATCGGCGAAGTCCGCAAGGGCCGCCGCGGCGTCTCGTTCGTCAAATAGGATCTTCTCATGAGCCGCAAGGTCCCCATCGGCGTGCTGCTCTCGGGCGGCGGTACCAACCTCCAGGCGATCATCGACGCCATCGAGCAGGATCGGCTGGACGCCGAGATACGGACGGTGGTCAGCAATCGCGCGAACGCTTACGGGCTCACCCGCGCCGGGAACCACAACATTCCCGCCACCGTCATCGACCACCGCGGCCACGCCTCCCGGGAGGCCTACGACCAAGTCCTGGTGGAACATCTCCAGCGGCAGGGCGTGGAGTTGGTGGTCCTGGCCGGCTTCATGAGGCTGCTGTCGTCCTTCTTCGTGCAGAGCTTCCCCGACCGCATCATGAACATCCACCCGGCGCTGTCGCCGTCCTTCGCCGGCCTCCACGGACAGCGGCAGGCCGTCGAATACGGCGTGCGGTTCGCCGGCTGCACCGTCCACTTCGTCACCGAAGGCTGCGACGAAGGCCCCGTCATCATCCAGGCCGTGGTCCCGGTGCGACCCGACGACACCGAGGAGACCCTGGCCCAACGAATCCTGGTACAGGAGCATCGCATCTACCCCCACGCCATCCAGCTCTACAGCGAGGGCCGGCTGGCGATCGAGGGCAGGAAGGTGAGGGTGACGGGGGAGGATGGCGATGCCGCGGGCGAGAGCGCGCTGGTGAATCCGCCGATGCCGGGAACGGTTCGATAGACGGCGATTCGGTGCTTGACCAAACACCACGGCCCGTGTAAAATCCGGTAACGTTTCCGAGGAGGTTCAATGGTCAGAGAACCGGAAGAAGGATCGAAACCCCGTGTCATCCGGCACCGCGTACGGGCGGCCGCCGAGGGGTTGCGGCGAGTCGAAGTCGCCGTGCCTGCAAACGACATCGGGCTTGTGAAGGCCGTGGCTGGCGCTCTTCGCTCCGGTGGCGATGACGCCAGGAAGGTGCGCGAGGCCTTCGCGTCCATGACGGCCATGAAACCCGCGCGCACTGGCGCCGAGCTTCTGTCTTTCTTGCGTGCCTCGCCGCTAGTGGGCGAAGACCTGACGATCGAGCGTGATCGAACGACGGGACGGGTGATCGACCTCGGGTGATGCCGTACCTGATCGATACCAACGTGGTCAGCGAGACCCTCAAGCCGCGGCCTGAGCGTCATGTCGTCGATTGGATCGGTGGCCAGATGGCCCACGATCTGTTCCTGGCGTCTATCAGCCTCGGGGAACTGGTGCGCGGTGTCCGCCGCATGAGAGATCGAGCGAGAAGGGAACGCTTCCAACGCTGGATCGACTACGATCTGGCGGCGCAGTTTGAAGGGCGGATTCTCCCCTTCGATCGTGAAACGGCCGTGATATGGGGTGAGATCATGGGCGACGGTGACAGGGCCGGCCGCCCCAAACCCATGGCCGACGCCCAGATCGCGGCCGTCGCGCGACGGCACGGTCTGACGCTTGTCACCCGCAACATGCGGGACTTCGTGGGGATGGAGGTGGTGCTGTTGAACCCTTGGGCGTCCGCCTGACCGCTCGGCACCCGTACAGTACGATTTCGCACCAACCTCATCCATGGCAAGACTCCAACCCACCCTAGCCACCATCAAGGCACTGTTTGCCAAATCCGGCAACCAATGCGCGTTTCCTGGATGTAATCATGTCCTAGTAACCGACAAGAATCTGTTTGTGGGGGAGCTTTGCCATATTGAGGCGGCCGCGCCCGGTGGACCCAGGTACAACGACAAAATGTCTGACAAGGAGC
>JAPOQB010000089.1 GCA_026710965.1 Deltaproteobacteria bacterium
GCTGGTGACCCTGGCCGCGCCCATCGATCCACGCCAACTCATCGAGCGGGACTTTCCCCCCAAGGCCATGGCGCTGTGGCGCGCCCAGGGTTTCATCGAGTTCAACGGCCGGCGGCTCAACGCGGACTTCCTGGAAGAGGCCATGACCATCGACGTCGCCGAGGCGGTGGCGCGGATCACCTGTCCGGTGCTGGTGATCCACGGCGACGGGGATGCCACCGTGCCCGTGGCGCAGGCCCACGTGCTCCATGCCGCGCTGTCCGGGGAGAAGGGGTTGTGTATCCTCCCCGGCGCCGACCACCGCTTCACGCGTGAGGAAGACCGTGACACGGCCCTGGCCCGTACCGAAGAGTGGATGGCGCGGCACCTGCGGAGGCCCGCGGCGTGACCCGGCGGGGGCTCCTATGCGCGGCCCTCCTGGTGGCATTGGTCGGCTGCCGGGGTGATGGCGACACCACGCCCCGGGGAGTGGCGGAGACGTTCCTCGACTGGCACTATGTCGAGATCGACCTCCCGAAGTCCAGGGAGTACACCGTGGGTCTGGCCCGGAGCAAGGTGGACGACCAGATCCGGCTGACCTCGGGACACGCCATCGACGCGGGCACGCGCAAGCCGCGGGTCTACTACAAGCTGCTGGAACAGCGGGAGGCCAAGGGACGCACGGCGTTCCTCTACCGCCTCACCATCCGGCCGGAAGGCACCGGCGAATTCTCCCGCAAGCTGCTCATCAGGGTACGCAAGGAGGAGCCGGGCTGGCGGGTGTCCAACTACATGGAATACTGACGCGTCAATTGCTATGAATGTTGACCTATGAGTTTGAGTGAAAAGGGGCCTTTGGCCCCCTACCGTATTCTGGACCTGACCGACGAGCTGGGCTTTCTCTGCGGCAAGACGCTGGGCGATCTGGGCGCGGACGTGATCAAGGTGGAGCGTCCGGGGGGGGACGCGGCACGACAAATCGGGCCGTATCTCGACGGCGAGCGCGATCCCGAGAAGAGCCTCTACTGGTTCGCCTTCAACAACAACAAGCGCGGGATCACGCTGGACCTCGAGGCGCCCGAGGGACAGGTTCTGTTCAAGCGCCTGGCGGCCAAGGCGGACTTCGTGCTGGAGACGTTCAGGCCGGGTTACCTGGAAGGGATCGGCCTCGGCCACGACGTCATCCGGGCCGCCAATCCCCACACGGTGCTGGTGTCCATCACGCCCTTCGGCCTCACCGGCCCCTACAGCCGCTACCGGGCCACCGACATCGAGATCATGGCCATGAGCGGCTGCATGTCGCTCACCGGCGACCCGGACAAGCCCCCGCTTCGCGTGACCTTCCCTCAGTCCTATCAGTGGACCGGCTCCTATGCCGCCATGGCGGCGCTGGTGGCTCACACCCAGCGCCGGCGTACCGGCCGGGGCGAGCACGTGGACGTGTCGGCCCAGGCGTGCATGCTCTGGGGCTTCTCCCACGCCCACACGTTCTGGGACCTCAACCGCTCCGTGGAGAAGCGAGCGGGCTCCTTCATGACCGGCCGCACCATCACCGGCGCCAAGATGCGGGTGTTCTGGCCCTGCAAGGACGGTTACCTGAACTTCATCATCTACGGCGGCGAGGCCGGGCGCAAGACCAACCAGGCGCTGGTGGAGTGGATGGCCGAGAAGGGGGCGGCGCCGGCGTTCCTGCTGGAGAAGGACTGGCGCACGTTCAACATCGAGCAGGTGACCCAGGACGAGCTCGACGTGATGGAGGAGCCCATCGCCGAGTTCTTTACCGGCGTCACCAAGGCCGAGTTCTTTGAGGCGGTGACCGGGCGCGGCATGCTCGGTTATCCCGTTTCCACCGCCCAGGAGCTCCTCGCCGATCCGCAGCTCAAGGCGCGGGACTTCTGGCAGGAGGTGGAGCATCCCGAGCTCAACCGCACCATCACCTACCCCGGGGGGTTCGCCCGCTTCTCGGACTTCCCCTGCCGGATCTACCGCCGTGCGCCGCTCATCGGCGAACACAACCGGGAGGTCTATACGGAGCTGGGCCTTGAGGCGGGGGAGCTGGTCCGTCTGGAGAACGAGGGCGTGATCTAGGGAACTCTCCCGTTCGCCCTGAGCCTTTCGACAGGTTCAGGACAGGCGTAGCGAAACGGAGTCGAAGGGCGGCAACAACGGGTACATGGAAATGGAAGGGTCATGAAGGCACTGGAAGGTCTCAAGGTCGTGGAGGCCGCCGCGTACGCGGCCGGGCCGGTGGTGGGCAAGCATCTGGTGGATCAGGGAGCCACGGTGGTGCACGTGGAGTCAAGGACGCGTCCCGACGGCTTCCGCACCCACTATCCGCCGTACAAGGACAACATCCACGGGCTCAACCGGTCGGGTCTGTTCGCACTCTGCAACAGCGAGAAGCTGGGCATCACCCTGAACCTGAAGAAGGGGCCGGAGGCCCTCGCACTGGCCAGGCGCATCGTGAGTTGGGCGGATGTTCTGGTGGAAAA
>JAPOQB010000931.1 GCA_026710965.1 Deltaproteobacteria bacterium
GTCGGCGTTGATGAACGCCAGAAGCGGGCTCTCCAGCGGAGGAGTGCCCGCTTTCTTTTAACCTCACCGAGGCAGAGCCATGTCGAAGCAGCAATCGGAAATCACCGGCTATCACGCTCACGTCTACTACGACCCCGGCACCCGGGAGACGGCGGAACGCGTACGCGAGGGTCTGGGCGCCCGTTTCGACGTCGTGCTGGGACGCTGGCATGACGTACCCGTCGGCCCCCATCCCAAGGCCATGTATCAGGTTGCCTTCACGCCCGACGAGTTCGCCACGGTGGTGCCGTGGCTGATGCTCAACCGGGAGGACCTGGACATCCTGGTGCATCCCAGCACCGGAGAGCACGTGGGCGACCACCAGGACCGCTCGCTGTGGCTGGGGACACGGCTGCCGTTGAGGCTGGGTCGATTTGGTTGACCGTCACCGGTCCAGGCGGCCAATTGCCGGACGGCAGGGCAGGGACCGATCCCGGTCGATGGCCCGGAACCTCATGCCGAACGGCTCCCGCCGTCCCGCGCCCGCAGCTTCGCCTCGATGAATTCCTTGTGCGATACGCCGATGAGGTTGGCGATCTTGCGGACCAGGTATTCCTCGTGCTTGTCGGCGTTCTCATCGGCAAAGGCCACGGCCCACAGGTATTCCACGACCTTCTGTTTCTGCTCCGAGGAAAAGCTGGTCTTGATGAGCGAGGTGAACTGGTAGTGGTCGATGGCGTCGTCGGCTTCGGCCTCCGCCAGCTCCACCAGGTCGTGGGTCTCTTCCGGGGTAAGTTCGAACTTGCTTTGCAGCGCCGCCACCACCACGGCGCGCTCGTCCTCGGTGCACTCGACGTCGGTGCGCATCATCTCGATGAGCAGCGCGCCGGTGGCCACCTGGAGACGGTGGCTGTCCGACTGCCGGATATCACGGTGGCCGGGATCGATGCGGCGGTCGAAAAATTGCTGGATGGCCCGAAGCATTACCCGCCCGCACCGTTGAGGAAGCGCACCTGGTAGTCTTTCCACTTGTCGGCCGGGCGGGTGATGTCGCCGGTATAGGTGCCGAAACGGCCGCGCTGCCGGTCCCGGAAGTAGAGCTTCAGGGTCTGCTCCACCACCGGAAAGGCGATCTCGTCCCAGGGAACCTCTTCCTCCCGGCACAACCGCACCTCCAGGCTCTCGTCACCGGCGCCGAACTGGCGGTCCCGCAGCGTGCCGCGGAACATCACGTAGACCTGGTTGATCTGGGGCAGGTTGATGAGGGTGTAGAGCTCCGATATGTCGACATCGGCCAGGGCTTCTTCGCGGGTCTCCCTGGCGGCGCCTTCCATGGTGGTCTCGTAGTCCTCCAGGAAACCGGCGGGCAAGGTCCAGAATCCGTAGCGCGGCTCGATGGCGCGCCGGCACAGCAGAATGGTGTCGTCCCACTCCGGAATGCAGCCGACCACGATCTTGGGATTGGTGTAGTGAATGGTATTGCAGGAGCCGCACACGTGCCGGGGCATGTTATCGCCCTCCGGTA
>JAPOQB010000088.1 GCA_026710965.1 Deltaproteobacteria bacterium
CAGTCTTCCAGAAACGATCCCAGGCTCTTGGGCATGTGTCACCTCTCTCGTAAAGTGTTGGATTCTCTGTGTCGGATTCTCTGGGGATTCTTCGCTTCGAAGCTTGCTGTGCTTCGAAGTCTAGGGGTTCTTAACCGAAGCACCGGAGGTTGTCAAATCCACACCGGGCCGGGATTTGTGGTTGACACGTGGAGTCCACCCGCCATAGAAGAACACTGGACCAACCCAGGAAGGAGCATCCAATGAACCGACGTTCCGCATCCCTTGCGGCCGTAATCGCGGCCCTGTTCATCGTCCTCGTCACTCCGACTCACGGAGCCGAGGTCTCTTTCAAAGGCAAGACCGTCGCCATCCTGATCCCCTACTCCGTGGGCGGAGCCGCCGACATCATGGCGCGCCAGATGTTGCCGTTCATCGGAAAGCAGATCCCGGGCAACCCCACCACCATCATCAAGAACATGCCCGGCGGCGGCGGCATCGTGGGCGAGAACTGGGTCTACAACTCCGCACCCGCCGACGGCACCATCATCGGGCAGTTCTCCACCTCGGTGACCGACAGCATCTTCAAGCCCAAGAAGGTCAAGTTCGAACTCGCCAAGCTCCAGTGGCTGGGCGGGGTGCGGGAAACCACCGTCACCTTCGTCAGCAAGGACCTGGGCATCACCAAGGGCACCGAGCTGGCCGGGCTGAAGAAGAAGATCTTCTTCGGCACCACGTCGATCCAGAGCCCCCGTTCCATGCTGCCGCGGCTACTGCTGAAGATCCTCGACCAGGACCACAAGCTGGTCACCGGCTACGGCAGCAGCGGCGACATGCGCGCGGCCATCCGCCGGGGTGAGCTCAACATGACCAATGACAGCCAGAGCGGCTACTTCGCCGCGGTGCTGCCCATGGTGGAGGAAGGCGCGGTGGTGCCCCTCGCCCAGGAAGGGACCGTCCAGGACGGCAAGATCATCCGCGACCCGCGCCTGCCGGACCTTCCCACCTATTACGAGATCGTCCAGGAGCTCAAGGGTGAATCCATCAAGAAGGACCCCAACTACCGGGCCATGGAGCTGCTGGCCTACCTCGGCGGCGTCCGCCGGGGCTGGGTCTACGCGGCGCGGGTTTCTAAGGACGTCTTCAACACCACGGCGGCGAGCTTCGACCGGTTCCTGAAGGACAAGGAGATGATCGCCCATTTCAAGAAGGCCATCGGCTTCGACCTCGTGTCGCTGAACGCGGCCGCGGCCCAGTCCATCATCGACAAGGTGGTGGAGATCCAGAAGCGCGACCCCGAAGCCCTGGAGATCCTGAAGGCCATGGCACAGAAGCCCTGAACCCGTTCGCGGTCTTCGGCTTCGCTCGCCCTTCGACAAGGCTCGGGACTCGCTACGCCTGTCCTGAGCCTTGTCGAAGGGCTCAGGACGAACGGCAGAGTCTTGCACAACCGTTCGTCCCGAGCGTAGCGGAGCGAAGTCGAAGGACGCCATCTTGGCGCGGGTATCACCGGACCCCCTTATCGTGACCCTCAAACGTAGCCTGGGCTGGCTCGCCTTTCTGGCGGCCGTGGCGGTCTGGATCTTCCTGGCCCAGGGCATGGCCGGGAAGATCGGCGCGGCCTCGCTGGAGGGCTTCGTCCGGGTATTCTCCTGGCCGGCCTTCGGCTACCTGCTGCTGGGCAACCTCATCGGCTTCGCGGTAGGCATGCTGCCGGGCCTCGGCGGACCGGTCACCATGGCCCTGATGCTCGGGTTCGCGTTCCAGCTCAAGATGGACGCGGTGGAGGCGTTTTCCTTCCTCCTCGGCATGATGGCCGTCACCGCCACCACCGGCGACATCACCTCCATCCTCTTCGGCATCCCCGGCGAAGGTTCCACCGCCTCCACCATCGTGGAAGGCCACCCCATGGCCAAGAAGGGCGAGGCCGGCCGGGCCCTCGGCGCCTCGCTCATGAGCTCGCTCATGGGAGCGCTCATCGGCGCCGGCGCCATCGCCGTGGCCATCCCTATCGTCACACCGCTGGTGCTGGCCCTGGGCACCCCGGAGTTCTTTATGCTGACGGTGGCCGGGGTCACCTTCGTGGGCGCGCTGAGCGGCGGCAGCGTGATCAAGGGTCTGGCCGCCGGGGGCCTGGGCTTCATGTTCTCGCTGGTGGGGCTGGACATGCAGACCGCCACCGAACGCTTTACCTTCGGCACCATGTATCTCTGGGGCGGCGGCGAGACCGGCGGCGCCGGCATCGGGCTGGTGCCGGCCACGGTGGGGCTGTTCGCAATACCCGAGATCATCGACCTCGCCACCAAGGGCGGCAGCATCGCCCAGGCCCACGTCGGGCGCCTCGGCGGCGTGCTCGAGGGCGTCAAGGACGCGCTGCGCCACTGGTGGCTGGTGGTCCGGTGCAGCGCCATGGGCACCTACATCGGCATCATCCCGGGCATGGGCGGACCGGTGTCCCAGTGGGTGGCCTACGCCCATGCCATGCAGTCATCGGGCAAGCAGGACAAGGTCGGGACCGGTGTCATCGAAGGCGTCCTGGGCCCCGGCGCGGCCAACAACTCGACCCTCGGGGGCGCGCTCATCCCCACCATCGCCTTCGGCATCCCGGGCAACGTCACCACCGCCATCCTGCTGGGGGCGTTCCTGATCCTGGGCCTGCGTCCCGGCACCTCCATGCTGACCAAGGACCTGGACGTCACCTTCTCGCTGGTGTGGGTGCTGGTGGTGTCCAACGTCATCACGGTGTCGGTCTGCTTCCTCTTCCTGAACCAGTTGGCGCGGCTCACGCGCATCAAGGGCACGCTGCTGATCCCGCCGCTGCTGCTGTTCATCTATCTCGGCTCCTACACCCACACCAACAGCTTCGGCGACATCCTCGTCACCCTGGTCTTCGGCGCCCTGGGCTGGCTCATGGTGATGTTCGGCTGGTCCCGGCCGGCGCTGCTGCTGGGCCTGGTGCTGGGGCGGCTGGCGGACAACTACCTGTGGATCACCTACTCCCGCTACGACTTCGGCTTCCTCGCGCGGCCGGGCGTGCTGATCATCCTGTGCGTCATCCTGGCCAGCATCGCCTTTCCGGTGATCCGCGACCGGCGCAAGCGCACGAGCGAGACCGCGCCATGAGCTCCCGACGCTTCTCCATCGCCTTCACCGGCGGGTTGTTCCTGGTCATGACGTGGGCGCTGTGGCAGGCCTACGGCTGGGAGTTGCAGGCCAGCCTCATGGCCTGGCTCATCGGCCTGCCCACGGCGACGCTGCTGGCGATCCAGCTTGGGCGAGAAATTCTGGGGCGGCCGGAGCAGGCCGTCCCCGCCGGCGAGGACGAGCCGGGGCTCGCCGACCCTTCGCTGGCGGGGCGGGAGGCCGAGCCCCTGGACCCGGCCGAAGAACGGCGCCGCACCGCCAACATCATCGGCTGGATCCTCGGCTTCGCCGCCGCCATCTGGCTGGTGGGCTTTCAGTTCGGCATCGGGCTGGCGGCGCTGCTCTATCTCAAGAGCGCGGGCGAGAAGTGGCCCACGGTCATCGGCATCACCGTGGCCGTCCTGGCCGGGGTCGTCCTGGTGTTCGACTGCGGCATGCACATCTTCTTCGCCGAGGGGAAACTCTTCACCTGGACCGGCGTGACCGCCACCCCGCTCTTCAACAGCTTCTGCTACCAGGTCACGAGCCCGTTCAGGGGCTGACCCCTTCCACCGCGCCCGAACGCACGAAGGCCGGGACCCCGCATGGGCGGTCCCGGCCTTCGTCCCAACCCGGACCGTCCTAGATGGCGCCCTTCGACTTCGCTGCGCTACGCTCAGGACGAACGGGAAGGTGACACTATCCAAGGCTCAGCACACCTTCCCGTTCGTCCTGAGCGTAGCGCAGCGAAGTCGAAGGGC
>JAPOQB010000109.1 GCA_026710965.1 Deltaproteobacteria bacterium
ACCGACCGGGTCCACCACGTACACGGGCGGCTCCACAGTCACCGGCATGCCGGAGGCCGCGAATGGAGCGAGGAGGGACAGCCCATCGTGGAGCTCGCCGGCGTCTCCAGCGGTTACCGGCAGACCCTGGGCATCGCCCAGGTCCATTTGAAGCTGTGGCCGGCCCAGTTCCTGGCCGTGGTGGGGCCCAACGGCGGCGGCAAGACGACCCTGCTCCGCACCATCCTGGGGCACATCCGGCCCAGTGAGGGCCAGGTGACGGTCAACGGCTCGTCCCTCGGCGCGGTGGGTTACGTGCCGCAACTGGAGCAGATCGACCTGAGCTTTCCCATCACGGTGGAGGAGGTGGTGTTGCTGGGCCTGTCCCGGCACCGCCACTGGTTCCGCGGCACCGGCGCCGAAGACCGCGACCGGGCGCACGAGATCATGGAGCGGCTCAACCTGCTGGAGCTTCGGGACCGCCAGATCCGGGAGCTTTCCGGCGGGCAGCAGCAGGCCGCTTTCATCGCCCGGGCCTTGCTGGGGGAGCCGGAGCTGATCCTGCTCGACGAGCCCACCTCCGGCCTGGACATCCGCTCCCGGGACGAGGTGGTCCATTTCCTCCACGAGATCAACCACTCCGGCGTCGCCATCCTCATCACCAGCCACGACCTCAACTGGGTGGCCGCGCACCTGCCGTGGGTGGTGTGCCTGAACCGCCACGTCATCGCCGAGGGCGACCCCCAAACGGTCTTTACCGCCGAGGTGCTGGGGGAGACCTACAAGGGCGAAATGGTGGTCTTCCAGCACGGCGACATGATCATGGTGGGAGAACGGCCCCACTCCCCCAACGGGCGCTGATGCTGGAGCCGTTCGCTTACGAGTTCTTCCGCAACGGCATGATCGCCGCCACCATCGTGGGGGCGGTGTGCGGCTACGTCGGGGTCTATGTCGTGCTCCGGCGCATGAGCTACATCGGCCACGGCCTGGCCCACGCGCTCTTCGGCGGCGCGGTCCTCAGCACCATCGTGGGCGTCAACTTCTTCATCGGCGCCGGCGCCTGGGCGCTGGTCAGCGCGGTGCTGATCCACCTCATCAGCCACCGCCGGCTGGTGGGCGCCGATGCCGCCATCGGAGTGGTGACGACGTCGAGCTTCGCCCTGGGCGTGGCGGTGGTCTCCACCTACCGGAAGTTCACGCTGGACTTCGAGGCCGCCCTGTTCGGCAACCTGTTGGGAATTACCCCGGTGGATCTCTGGGTCATCGCGCTGACCTCCGCCGCGGTAGTGTTCGCCATGATCGTCATCCGCCACCAGCTCCTGTTCTCCACCTTCGACCCGGAGGTGGCGCCGGTCTACGGCATCTCCACCAGCCGCACCGAGCTGCTCTTCGTCCTGTTGCTGGCCGTCACCATCGTGGCATCCACGCGCATCCTCGGCGTCACCCTGGTGTCCGCGGCCGTGGTGATCCCCCCGGTCATCGCCCGCTACCTGACCCAGCGGTTTCACACCCTCCTGATCGTGTCGCCGGTGATCGGCGCCGTTTGCGCGGCCTCGGGCATGTACATCAGCTACTTCATCGACATCTCCTCGGGCGCCATGATCGTCCTCACCTTCGCGCTGGTCTTTTTCCTGGTAGGGGGCCGCCGCTGGCTCCGGGGGAGCCGCTAGGAGAGTCGCAGAGCAATACGGTGAGATGGCGCCCTTCGGCTTCGCGTAGCGAAGTCGAAGAGCGCTGGCACAACGCCGTACCGCGTGGGTACCGGCGTTCGGCTCTTGGCCGCCTGCACTTGTCGTACGTTCGTGCTTTAATTGGAAGGTGTTGCTCCGCGAGCCGATCATGAATCCTTTGAACAGCAAAAAGCGTCTTCCAACCTGGGTGGGTTGGTGGGCTGCGGCCGCAATCGCCGTTGCGCTTTGGGCCGGTGCCGCCGGCGCCATCACCGGCGAAGAGGACCTGGTACGGGGCCACGACCTGGTCTCACGCTACCTCAAGGCCGTGTACGCCCAGGATTATGCCGAGGCCTACCAATACATCTCGAAACGGGACCGCCACGCCAAGAGCGAAGCCGAGTATCTGAGGGAGAATCCCTCGCTCACGGGCGCCGCCGCGGAGCTGACCCGGCGTCTCGCCGAACGGATCGAGGTGGGTCCGCTCTCGGCCGAGGTCCAGGGCGACAGTACCACCGTCCGTTTCCCCATCAGCCTTCCCGACGCCAACTCCGCCGAGCTGCAGGAGCTTTTCGCGGGTTTCGACCCCGACCTGCTGAACAGGTTCACGCCGGAGAAGCGCCAGGAAATCGTCGCTTCCATCGACGAGATGAGCCGCTCCGGCCGCCTGCCGGTCATCACCGGGGAAGAGTCCTTGGACCTCCTCAGGGAGGACGGCCGCTGGACCGTGTTCCTGAACTGGGGCGACGCCGTCAAGGTATTCTTCCATGCCGAGGTCAAGGAGGGGCTGCCCTGGGCCTTCGAACCGCTCCAGGAGATGGTGCTGGCCCTGCCCGGGGAGACCCTGCACGCCGCCTACCGCGCCCGGAACCTCTCCGACCGGTCCGTTACCGGCAAGGCGCGCCACGTGGACACGCCGAAAGAAACGGCCGCCAAGTATCTCGACGTCATCCAGTGCTTCTGCTTTCTGCGGGAAACCCTGAAACCCGGCCAGGAAAAGGAGCTGCCGCTGGTGTTCCGGGTGAATTGGGACGTGCCGCGCGAGAACAAGGCGTTCCATGTCACCTATCAGTTCTATCCGAGCGAGCGGTTTCCCGATGCCGGCCGCGAGGCCCGGGCTCAGCCGGAAGGCACCCTGGAGGTCCGGGTCAAGGACCACCGGGACGCCATCGACGATTTCAAGAGCGTCGACCTGAGCCTCGGAAAACTGCGGCTGGCGCCGAGCCCGCGCCTGAGATCCTCCGATCCCGGGTGGCTGGAGCTGGTGCCGCGGATCGACCGCATGGACCTGACCCGGTACAAGGACGGAACCGCCTCGGCGACGGTGTACCGGGGCACGCTCCGGCCGCAACGGTTCGCGGCCGTGGACCTTCAGATCACCGGAATCCGGGGGATTCTCCGGAAGACCGGGGTTGCGGACCGGGTCAAGAATGCCGTGGGACCCATCCGCCTCGATTTCGAGCTCAAGCCCGCCGTGACCACCGTGGTGATCCTGGATCTCGAGCTGCTCGATCTGAGCGATCATCCGGGCCGGGGCTATGAGCTCTTGATCAAGGGGTACGAGCTCTACCAGGATGACAAACTGCTGCAGAAGATTCCGCCCGGATAGCGGGGTTCGGACATGACGCAACGGCGCTTCGTGATCCACGTCACCGTCGGCACCGTGCTGTTCGCCGTCCTCGTGGGGCTGGTCATCCACCAGCTCCGGACGCCCCCGGCGCCGGCCCGCCAGCCGGTACTGGAGCGGCTTGCGCGGTACGGTCCGGCGCCGGACTTCTCGCTGGTCGAACGCAACGGCCGGCCGGTGTCCGCCGGCGACCTGCGGGGCCGCGTGTGGATCGCCGACTTCATCTACACCAAGTGCGAGGACACCTGTCCGCTCCAGAGCCGCGCCATGGCCGCGCTGCAGGCCGACCTGAAGGCCTACGGCGACCTCCGATCGGTGTCCATCACGGTGGATCCGCTCACGGATTCGCCCGCCTTGCTGTCGCAATACGCCGAACGCTACCGCGCCGACCCGGAGCGCTGGCTGTTTCTCACCGGGGAGCTGAAGGATATCCGGCGGATCGTGCAGCAAGGTTTCCGCCTGAGCGCCGCCCCGGTGGACGACGCTCCCGATCCGGTGGTGTTCCACAGTTCCCGCTTCGTGCTGGTGGACCGCAACGGCGAGATCCGCGGCTACTACGACAGCAACGACCCGCGGGCCCTGAAACGCCTGCGCGAGAACGCCCGCGGCCTGCTGGACGGCAAGGTGTAGCGTCGTGTCCGGTGGTTGAAACTTCCTACGACATGGGTCTGCGCCCTTCGACTTCGCTTCGCGAAGCCTGTCCTGAGCTCGTCGAAGGGCTCAGGACGAACGGGCTGAGGAAACTGAGCCCCTACGCTCAGGACGAACGGCTCGATTTCCTCAGGACCGGATTTCCTCAGGACCGTTCGTCCTGTGCCCTTCGACAAGGTCCGGACAGGCGTGCGTAATCGAAGGACCCCGAAACCGTTCGTCCTGAGCGAAGCGAAGTCGAAGGGCGCAAAAAACGACGCGCTCCCTGGGCACCCGCCGGTGCGCGAGTCCGTCGCAAAGAATCCCGAAACCCGCCCCTGTTTCTTGTCTTGGCGGCGGCGGGTCTGGTAGATTCCACAAAAGCTCACATACGGG
>JAPOQB010000087.1 GCA_026710965.1 Deltaproteobacteria bacterium
ACCGCGCCCCGGCTCTGCGCGATGGCATCGAACACCGCATGGTGCTCCGGGCTCAGGTCTTCTTTCCCCTTGATACTCGCGATACGCGCCATGTGAACTTCCTCCTCTTGTTGTGTTGTTCCCGCGGTGTCGTGCAACCGCCGGCGGAGTTGGAACCCGCCCCTACATCAGCCCTTCGGCCGGGTAGTCCCAGCACTCGAGATACCAACCCTCCCCTTCCACCGCCAGCGCCGCCTTGTAGCCCTCACCCGCGTCCAGCGTGCGCATGGACCACCGCGACACCTCCGCCGGGTCGCCCTCGAACCGCAGCAACGCCGCGGGCTCGCCCGGCCGCAAGGTCACATCGAACCGGCTCAGACCCAGCGCGATGCCCTCGCCGTGGGCCTTGATGAACGCTTCCTTCCGTGTCCAGCAATTGAAGAATGCCTCCCGCCGTTGTCCGGGGGGGAGGCCCGTCAAGGCTTCCACTTCCTGCGGCGAGAAGGAGTGCCGGGCGACCCCCATGATGTCGGTGTCCGGACGCACGCGCTCGACGTCGACGCCGACCTCGCGGCCGACGGCGAAGGCATGCAGCGCCCACCCGTAGGAATGGGACAGGTTGAAACGCACGTCGCGACCGCCGTCGGTTTCCGCGAGCGACGGCTTGCCATGGACGCCATAACGGAACTCGACCGCGGCAGGCTCCGCGTCGAGGTAGCTCGCCAGGAGGCTTCGCAACACCCCCCGGGCTACCGTGTACCGCCGCCGGTCCTCTTCGTAGAGGAACCGAGCCGCCCGAGCGCGTTCGTCGGGCGCCAGCAGCCCGTACAAGGGCGCCACGCGGGAAGGAGGCACCTCGGTGGCCGTACGCCAGACGTGGACCGTATCGGGCGCCAGCGCCAGGTTCACCGCCGGAGGCGACCAGTGAACCGTGGGGCTCACCGTCCCAAACCCCTGTAGAGCCGCAAGGGGATGATCGCAACCGCAGCCGCCAGCAGGAAGCCACCGGACAGGTAGAACACCGAGCTCATGCCGTAGAGCCCGACCATGTATCCGGCAATGACCGGACCGGGCAGAGTGAACAGGCTGTTGGAAAGGAACGTGATGCCCAGCGAGGTGGCCTGTATGCGCGAGCCGGCCACGTCCACCACGGCGGCGGCGGTTATGTTGCTGAGGGTGTAGAAGAACAGGCTGATGAGGGTCACGACGATCCCCAGGGGAACCCCCGGACGCACCAGCGGTATCAGCGTGTAGAGCACCGCCAGCATCAGGAACGACGGCAACAGCACCGCCTTCCGGCCCAGGCGGTCCGACAGGTAACCCAGGACTGGCTGGGAGACCGTGCCCAGCGCGTGCAGCAGCGCGTAGTAGTAGCCGAATCCCGTGGAGCCGTAGCCGAGGGTTTCCTGCACGTAGAACGGGAAGAAGGTGATGATCAGGATCCGGCCGGCGTTCATGAGGCCGTTGGCCAAGGCCACGCCGAGAAAGGCGGGATTACGGAGGAACTCGCCCAGCCCGGACGCCTGTGCGCTCCCGGACCGGGACTCGGGCGGCGCCGCGGCGAAGACCCCCCGCAAGCCGAGCCACAGGGGAACGCTCAGCGCCACGGCCAAAAGGAACTGCAACGCCATGAGATTGCGCCAGGGATAGAGGCTCAGCAGGATGCCGACGACCAGCGGCGTGAGCGTGTCGCCGGTGGTGGCGCCCATGCCGTGGATGGCGAACGCCGTGGCCCGGTGTTCCGGGAACCGGCTCGAAAGCGACGCCATGGCGGTGGGATGCCACAGGGCAATGCCGACCCCTACCAGCCCGGCCGCCACCAGCGCGTACAGGTAGCCGGGGGCGAGGCCGAAGGTGAGGTAGGCCACCCCGAAGGCGAGGAGGGCCGAGGTCAGGATCGCGGTCCGATGGCGCGCCAGACGGTCTCCCAGAAGCCCGGCGGGCAGGTTCGTGAGCCCGGTGGTCAGCTCCCGGGTGGTGGTCAGGAAACCCACCTGGACATAGCTCAGGCGCAACGCCACCTCCAGCGGGTGCAGGATCATGGGAAAGAGCTGGCCGAACCAGTGCACGGCGAAATGCCCGCCGGTGACATACCCCAGGAGCGCCAGCCGGTCCCTGCCGATGGCGCGAAGTCCGCTGTTCCGTTTCATGTATCGGCAACCCCCGGTGCGGCCGCGTCTCGATGCCGTGAGACGGCTTCCCGTCGCGACTCGGCCACGGCTGGATATCTTAACACGCCGGTCCCCGGGCAGGACACCGGCGACCCTTCGCCGCCTTGAGTTCAACGCTCGAAGGTGGTTAACTGGCGCCGTATTCCACTACCGCTTCGGCGCTCATGGCGACCCCTGAACAAAGCTACTTCGACCCGGCAGTGCTGGCGAGGCTCTCGAACCTGCACCTGAAGGCGCGTTGGGTGGTGGAGGGCGTCATGGCGGGCCTCCACCGCAGCCGTGCCAAGGGCTTCAGCGTCGAGTTCGAGCAGCACCGCGAGTACGCGCCCGGCGACGAGATCCGCCGCATCGACTGGAAAGCTCTCGGCAAGCTCGACCGCTACTTCATCAAGGAATTCGAGGACGAGAGCAACCTCAGGACCCACCTGCTGCTGGACGTCAGCGGCTCCATGGACTACGCGTCGGGCGAGGTCACCAAGTTCGAGTACGGCTGCATCCTGGTGGCTTCGCTGGCGTACCTCATTCTCCGCCAGCAGGACGCCGCGGGCCTGACCACCTTCTCCGACCGCATCGACTCGCAACTGCCGCCCAAGGCCACCCGGGGCTACATGGTGGAGTTGCTGCAGCGGCTGGAGGCCGAGACCACCCGGGGCGAGACCAACGTGGGCAAGATCCTGCGGGAGGTGGCCGGCGGCATCCGGCGGCGAGGCCTGGTGGTGCTGGTGTCGGACCTGCTGGACGACGCCGAGTCGGTGCTCGAGGGGCTGCGCATGTTCCGCTACAAGGGCAACGACGTGCTGGTGTTCCACGTGATGGACGAAACGGAGATGACTCTCCCGTTCTCGGGCAACACCCGGTTCGAGGACATCGAGGACCCCAAGCTCCGGGTCACCGCCGACCCCAAGGCCATCCAGGCCGAATACCGCCGGGTCGTGAACGACCACATCGACACCCTCAGGTCGGGCTGTCACGAGTACGCCATCGACTATCAACTCATCTCCACCGCCACGCCGCTGGACCAGGCCCTGGTCAGCTACCTGAGCTGGAGGAAGTAAACTGGCATTCCTCTATCCCCTGTATCTGGCAGCCCTGTTCACCGCGGTGATACCGCTGGTGATCCACCTGCTGAACCGGCGGCAGCAGAAACGCCTGCGCTTCCCCGCGGTGCGGTTCGTGCTGATCTCGCAACGGCGCGTGGCGCGCACCTACAACCTGCGAAACTGGCTTCTTCTGGCGGTCCGGACCCTGGCCATCATCTTCCTCGTGCTGCTGATGGCCCACCCCCTGTGGGAGACCGGCGTGGGGCTCTCGGCCCGGGGCGCGCCGCTGTCCACCGCCATCATCGTGGACAATTCCCTCAGCATGCAGGTGCGCGACGACGGCGCGCCGTTCAGGGAGGCGAAGCAGGCGGCGGCGCTCATTCTCGAGGCCCTGGAAGACCGCGACCGGGCGGCCCTCATCGCCACCAACCCGGCCGGGCGCGCCGAGCCGCGCTTCAAGGATGCCCGGGAGACGGCCCTCAAGGACCTGGAGCCGCTGGCGGTCAGCGCCGGCACCGCCGACCTCACCGCCGCGCTGCGCACCGGCTACGGGCTCCTGCGGCAGGCCGGCGGGCAGAAGGCGATGTGGGTGCTCACCGACCTGGGACTGCCGGGCTGGGACCGCCTTTCGCTGCCGGCCGTGGGGGAGTACGACCCCACCATCCCGGTCAAGATCGTTACCGTGGGCTCGCCCGAACCCGCGCCCAGCGCCACCATCAAAAGCCTCGAGCCCCGCACCGATCATGTCGCCCCGGGCCTGGACCTGGAGATCGCCGCGACCCTGGTGAACTTCACACCCGGCGCCATCCCGGACGTGGCCGCGCGCCTGGCCCTGGACGGCAAGGTCCGGGACGAGAAGCGGGTGACCCTGCCGGCCGATTCGGAGTTGACGGTCGACTTCCGGTTCAAGCTGGACCGGCCGGGGAGCCATGCCGGTTACGTTTCGCTCCACGGCGACGGTTTCGCCGGAAACCGCCGGCACCACTTCACCATTCACACCCGGGACCGGTTGAACGTGCTGCTGGTGGACGGAGATCCCCAACGGGCCCTGGTGGCCAGCGAGACGTACTTCCTGAGCCGGGCGCTGAACCCCACCGGCGACGTCGCCAGCTCCGTGCTGCTGCCGCAGGTGATCCTGCCCGGAGCCGTGGAACAGGTGGACCCGGAGGGCTATCAGGTGCTGGTGCTGGCCAACGTCCCCACCCTGCCGCCGGCCTTCGTCGCCCGGCTCGCCACGTTCGTCGAACGCGGCGGCGGCCTGATGCTGTCCCTGGGCGACCGGGTCATGGCGGAGGACTACAACCGCACGCTGTGGCGCAACGCCTCCCCGCTCCTTCCCGGGCCCCTCGGGGAACGGCGACGCGTGCCGTTGGACCAGAACGTCACGGTGGCGGAGGTGGACCTCACCCATCCCGCCCTGGAGCCCTTCGCCGACCGGCGCCTGCTGGACTCGCTACGCTCGGCCCGGGTATCGTCCTATTTCGAGGTGGCGCCCACCGGGGGACGCACCCTGATGCGACTGAGCAACGGCGCCCCGTTGCTGGTGGAGAAACAGCTCGGCAAGGGGCGGATTCTCCTGCTTGCCTCCACCGCCGACAGCGCCTGGAACCGCCTGCCGCTGAAGACCGGCTACGTGCCGCTGGTTCAATCCCTTGTGACCCACATCGCCGGCGGCGACACCGGCTCCATGGACACGGGCATCACGGCGGGGACGGCGAAGCGGTGGTTCACGGCCACGGATCACGCGGGCAAGCGGGTGCGGGTAGTGGATCCCAACCTCGCGGAGCGGGAGGTCACGCTGGCGCCGGTGGACGGGAAGGCTTCCGGAGCCTTTGACGGCAATCACGTCGCCGGGATCTACCGGGTGGTGTCACCCGGCGGCGGCCTGGAGCTGCCGGCCCTTTACGCGGTGAATCCTCCGCCCGGGGAATCGCGCCTGGAGCGCATGACCGACGACGAGTTGCAGCGGAAGCTCGGACCGGTGGACCATGAGGTCCTGTCCGCCGGGGCGTTGGCGGGCGGCGGGACCCGCACCGATCTGGCGCTGGCCCTGGTGGTGGTGCTGATCCTGACGCTGCTGTTCGAGAGCTGGCTGGGGCAACGAAACTATGAATAGACGAAGTTTCCTGCAAGGGCTCGTGGGAACGGCGGCCGGCGCCGCCTGGGGATTGCCCCGGGCGCTGCGGGCGGCGGACGCGCCGCAGCGGATCCAGTTCGTCTTCGCGCAGGTGCGCTACCGCGGCGGCGACTGGGACCCCCGGCCCCGGGCCGCGACCCCGTTGATGGAAGAGCTGATACGCCGCACCAGCGTGGTCCCGGCCCCGGAACGCCGGGTGGTCCGCCTGACCGACCCCGAGCTGTTCTCGTCTCCCTTCCTCTACCTCGCGGGCAAGTACGATTTCCAGCCCTTCACCGAGGACGAGATCCTGAGGTTGAGACGGTTTCTGTCATTCGGCGGTTTCCTGCTCGCCGACAACACGCTGGGACAACTGGGATACGGCTTCGACCGGCGTTTCCGCGACGAAATGAAACGGGTGTTCCCCGGCCGGGAACTGCGCAAGATTCCCCTGACCCACGCGGCGCTGCGGAGCTACTACCTGATCCGCCGGGTGGGCGGCCGCGTGGCCACCAGCTCGTTCCTCGAGGGCATCCAGCTCGGCGAGACCACGCCGGTGGTGTACTGCCACAACGATCTGGGGGGCGCCTGGGAGCGGGACGGACTGGGACGCTGGAGCCACCCGTGCGTTCCCAACGGCGAGGAGCAGCGGCGCGACGCGTTTCACCTCGGCGTCAACCTGATCCTCTATTCCATGACCGGCAACTACAAGCAGGACCTGATCCACGTGCCGTTCATCCGCCGGCGCCTCACACAGTAGGGAGCCAATGACGGGAATTTCGGACATCGTTCTGGGCGGAGGAGTTCCCGCGTGGCTGGCGGCCGTGCTGGCGCTGGCGGCGGCGGGTTTCCTGGTCTACCAATTCCGCTTCCTGCACCGGAGCCTGGGGCCCGGCAAGGCCTCGCTGCTGACGCTGCTGCGGGGACTGGTCTACGCCCTGCTGCTGCTGTTCCTGCTGGGACCGACGCGTACGGTGGAAGAAGACACGTCGCTGCGGCGTCCGCTGGTGGTTTTGCTGGACACCTCCGAGAGCATGGGGCTCTCGTCGGGGCAGGACGACACCAGCCGGCTCGATGCCGCCAGGGAAGTGCTTGCGGCGCCCGGCCTGACCCTGGGACTGGCCCAGACATACGACCTCAAGCTCTACGGGTTCGACCGGGAAACCACCCCTCGCGGCATCGAGGGGTTCGCGGACGCGGCCCCGGCGGGCGACGCCAGCCGGCTCTTCGAAGCTCTGGGCAGGGTCCACGAAAACGAGCCGGACGCGGCCGGGGTCATCGTCGTGTCCGACGGCATCGTCACCCCCGCCGAGGCCCTTGACGCGTTCTCGGGCCACCCCAAACCGGTGTTCGCCGTCGGGGTGGGACAGGCCGAGGGCTTCAGGGACCTGCGCATCGCCGGCCTGCGGGCGCCGGAGCTGGCTTTTCGCGGCCGCGCCATCGCCATCGATTTCACCATCCAGGCCTACGGCATGGCCGGGGTCCAGGTCCCGCTCTACTTCAACCTGGGCCGGAACCTGATCTCGACCCACCCCATCACCATTGACCGGGACGCCTACGAGAACCGCGTGACCCTCAACTACACGCCCCGGGAGCTGGGCGCCCACGGCTTCACCCTGACACTGCCCGAACAGGGCGGCGAGAGCATTGCCGGCAACAACCGGAAGGCGTTCCGGATGGAGGTGCGCCGGGACAAGATCCGGGTGTTGACCCTGTCCGGATCGCCCTCCTGGAACTACCGGTTCCTGAGGTTCGCGCTGAAGCAGGACCCGTTTCTGGAGCTGGTCTCGTTCGTCTTCCTGCGCACGCCCAACGACGTGGTGGACGTGCGCGAAAACGAGCTGAGCCTGATTCCCTTCCCCATCGACGAG
>JAPOQB010000085.1 GCA_026710965.1 Deltaproteobacteria bacterium
GCACGTCGTGGTCCTTACCGGCGCGGGCAGGGGTTTCTGCTCCGGCGGCAGCGTCGACGGCATCATCGGCGAGCTCCTGAAGATGGACAGCGCCGGACTCTACCGCTTCACCCGGCTTACCTGCGACGTCGTACGCAACATGCGGCTGTTGCAGAAGCCCGTGATCGCGGCGGTAAACGGAATCGCGGCCGGCGCCGGCGCGGCCCTCGCCCTGGCCGGCGACTTCCGGATACTGTCCGACCGGGCCAGGATGGCCTTCCTGTTCGTCAAGGTGGGGCTGGCGGGGTCGGACATGGGCGCCATCCACCTGCTGCCGCGGATCGTGGGCATGGGGCGGGCCATGGAACTGCTGACACTGGGCGATACCATCGACGCCGCGGAAGCCCATCGGATCGGCCTGGCCAACAAGGTCGTGCCTCACGACGAGTTGATGCCGGAGGTTCTGCGATTGGCCCGGCGGCTCCGGGACGGGCCGCGGTTCGCCATCGGCGTCACGAAGCAGCTCCTGGACCTGGAAGCGGGGATGGGTCTCGAGGCCGCCCTGGAGATGGAGGCCATGACACAGGCCCACTGCATGCAAACGGCGGACTTCCACGAAGGCTTTCGCGCGTTCATGGCGCGGGAAGAGCCCCGGTTCAACCGGGGCCGGGAGTAGGGGAGGCGGTGGGGATGCACGAAGGGTTGCCGGCGCCGCAACAGAGTTTGCGGCGGCGGTTGAGCGCCTGGGTGGAGTCCGAGCTGGGCGGGATCGATGCGGGCGCCGGCGACGAGGCCGCGATGGCCCTGTTCCGGCAGCTCGCCCGGCGCGGGTTGTTCCGCTACGCGGTGCCGCGCGGGTTCGGCGGCGTGCGCCGCCGCATCCAGGTCCGGGACCTGTGCGTCATCCGCGAGGTCCTGGCGGGCGCATCCCCTCTGGCCGATACCCTGTTCGCGGTGCAGGCGCTTGCCGCCTACCCCCTGGCAACGACCGGGACGCCGGAACAACAGCGCCGCTATCTGCCGCGGCTGGCCTCGGGCCAGGACATGGGAGCGTTTGCCCTGACCGAGCCGGACACTGGATCGGACCCCGCCGCGGTGAGGCTGCGGGCGCGCAAACGGGGCGGAGCCTATGTGCTCGACGGCGTCAAGAGCCTCATCTCCAACGCCGGGTTGGCCCGTCTCTACGTCGTGTTCGGCAGCACCCGTCCGTCCCGTGGGGGCAACGGCCTCGGTGCTTTCCTGGTGGATGCGGCGACTCCGGGCGTGTCCGTCACGGAGCGCCTCGAGCTGATCTCGCCTCACCCCATCGGCACCGTGGCCTTCAAGAGCTGCCGCATTCCCGGGGCACAACTCCTTGGTGAACCCGGACAGGGACTGGGGATCGCCCTGGCGACGCTGGAAGCGCTCCGTTGCAGCGTCGGGGCCGCGGCCGTCGGGATGGCCGGCCGCGCGCTGGCGGAAGCGGTTCACCACGCGCGCGGCCGGAGCCAGTTCGGCCGCCCCTTGAGCCGCTTCCAGGCCATCCGGTTCAAGATCGCCGACATGGCCACGGAACTCGAGGCGGCGCGCCTGCTGGTTTACCGGGCCGCGCAGGCCCACGACCGGGACGATGGCGGGATGGCACGGAAGTCTTCCATGGCCAAGCTGTTCGCCACCGAGGCGGCCCAGCGCATCGTGGACCAGGCCCTGCAGATCCACGGTGGCCGCGGGCTCGTGGCCGGAAGCGTCACCGAGCGGCTCTACCGTGACGTCAGGGCGTTGCGTATCTACGAGGGCACTTCGGAAATTCAGAAACTGATCATTGCGCGCGACCTGCTGGGTGGTTAATATTCGCTGTTTGTCCACCGGAGGTTCCATGGATTTTGATCTTTCGGACGAGCTGCTCGCGGTCAGGGACCTGGGCCGCGAGTTCGCGGAAAAGGAGATTGCGCCCACGGCGGCGGCCGACGACCGCGACCATCACTTCCGTCGGGAAACCTTCGAGAAGATGGGGCAATTGGGCTTTTTCGGCTGCGTCGTTCCCGAAGCCTACGGCGGCACGGAACTGGGGTATCTGGCCATGGTGTTGCTGACGGAAGAGA
>JAPOQB010000084.1 GCA_026710965.1 Deltaproteobacteria bacterium
CCCGCGCCGCTTCGTCGGGTTCCAGCAGACCGATCCAGCCGTTGAGCAGCACCTCGTCCTTCAGCCGCCCGCCCAAGAGCGAATGGACCGGCTGGTCCAGCGCCTTGCCCTTGAGGTCGAAGAGCGCCATTTCCACCGCTGCCTTGGCGTCCAGGTGCCGCGGCAGGCAACGGTCCATGAGCTCCAAGGCCGCTGACAGGTTCAGCGGATCGCTGCCGGTGAGACCCGGAGCCAGGGTCCGCAACGCCTTCAGGGTCTGGTCGAAGCTCTCTTCCGAATGACCGGGGTCCGGATCGACGTTGCCCACGCCGGTGACGCCTTCATCCGTGCGCACGCACACCACCACGCTGTCCTGCCGGGTCTTGGTGTCGTGGGCGTTTCGGAACACCCCTTTCAGGGGAATCCGCAACGGATGAATTTCGATGCCGGTGATTCTCATGCGACTCCGCGTCCCTCCCGGTCCAGGCCGGGAACCGCGCACTTTGCCTTGCACACGGCGGCAAGCTACTGAATCATACCCACAACCACTCGGTTGGGCGAACGGCCAAGGAGGATCCACGAGATGACTACAGCCTCACGGTTGCGGGATGCAATGGCTGAGGACGGCTGCCTGACGGTTCCCGGCGTCCACGACGGCTTGACCGCATTGCTCGCGGAGCAGGCCGGGTTCCCGGCGGCGCTGCTCGGCGGCAACGCCGCCACCGCCAGCCTGCTGGGGCTGCCGGACCTGGGCTTCCTGTCCGCCGATGCGCTCATCGCGCACGTGCGAAACATCTGTCACGTGCTGCGCATCCCGCTGCTGGTGGACGCCGACACCGGCTTCGGCGGGCCGCTGCAGGTGCACCGGGTCGTCGCCGCGCTGGAGCGCGTGGGAGCGGCCGCGATCCAGATCGAGGACCAGGTGCCGGCCAAGAAATGCGGCCTCCTCCAGGGAGGGCATCCGCTGGTCCCGGCAACGGAAATGGTGGAGAAGGTGCAGGCAGCGGCCGCCGCCAGGAAGGACGCGGACACCGTCATCGTCGCGCGCACCCTCGCCTACTCGTCCGGCGGCCTCCAGGAAGCCATCCGGCGCGCCCGCGCTTACCGCGATGCCGGCGCCGACGCCATCTTCGTCCAGTCCCCGGGCACGCTGGAGGAACTCCGCGAGATCCGCGGCTCGGTCCCGGGCCCGCTGGTGGTCAACATGGACGAGGCTATCCCGGCTTCGGCCCTGGACGTGAGCGAGGCGGCAGCCGAAGGCTACAAGATCGCGCTCTTTCCCGGTTCCATCCGCTACACCCTGGTCAAGGCCGTGAAGGAAACCCTTGCCGTGTTGGACCGGGAAGGCACCACCCGGAGTCGCCGCCGTCGCATGGCGTCTTTGGCCGAGTACCACGACGTGTTGCGGATGGACGAGTTCCTGGAGCTCGAGGGTTCGCTGGCGACGCCCTCGTAAGCCGCTCAGGCGCGTATGTCCTCCAGGAACAGGTCCGTGGGTATCTCCCGGCCGAGCCCCTGCTCGCGGGCGCGTTCGTACACGGCCCCGGTGACGGCGCTGAACTGGGGGCCGATGGCGCCGATGTTCATGAACCAGGTGGTCTGCTCCGGGCTGGCGCGGCCGGGGATGCGGCCGCTCATGAGGTCCGGCAGCTTGGGAATGTCCACAATCTCGGGCGTCAGGTCCACCCGCGGCACCAACGCCCGGTCGTCCGGCTGACCGGCGACGTAGCCGAGATAGCCTCCCCGGGCGTAGAAGGCCTCGGGCGGCGGCTTTTCCAGGTAGGGGGTGGCGTCGCCGGGACGCACGGCCACATCCACGGCCTGGAGGAAACCCGGCTCCACCGAGTTCCGGTTGACGTCGATGACGCACATGCCGGGCTCCAGCCAGTCGGCGAAGAACACCGGCTCGATGGCCGAGGCGCAGCAGCAGACGATGTCCGCGCCGCGGACCGCGGTGCGCGCGTCCGGCGCCGTCTCCACCTCGATCTTGTGGCGCGCCCTCATCTCCTCCGCGTACTGCCGTGCGTTGGCCGGGTTGAGGCTGAAGACGCTCACCTTGGTGATGGGACGCACGTGGCAGAGCGCGTCCAGGTAGCTCCG
>JAPOQB010000098.1 GCA_026710965.1 Deltaproteobacteria bacterium
CCTGTCCGGCCGTATCGCTCACGGACCTCAGCGGCGACGGTATCCGTTCAAGATATCCCACGGAAATGACGCCTGACGGCGTCATTTCGAGCACTTGGAGCAGGTGAGCCGCGTGCCCGCACGCGGCCAGACAATTCTTTCCACGTCAAGGGTCACAAGAAACCGCAAGGAGGGTTAAGCATGGCGACAAAGTTGAAGTTCGGGCTCCTGTTGCCCCATTTCGGGGATCATGGATCGGTTGAGAGGTGCATCGAGGGATCGAAGCTGGCTGAGTCGTTGGGATTCGACTCCGTCTGGGTCCGCGACCACCTGGTCTTCGAGCCCCACGGCATGGAGGGCACGGACAATACCCATATCGAGTGCGTCGCCGTCCTGTCGGCGATCTCGTCGGTGTGCAAAAAGCTGATCCTCGGGACGGGCACAATGATCTCGCACAGACACCCGATCCACCTCGCCCAGTGCATGGCGGCCCTGAGCGTCCTGTCCGAAGGCAAGGTCATCATGGGCATCGGCGCCGGGACGTTCCAGCACGAGTTCGCCGCCGCCGGCCTGAAGAACGAGAGAGAGGACCGTTTCAATCTCGCCAAGATCAACTCCGCCATCGTGCGGCGCCTCTGGAGCGGTGAGTCGGTCGACTACGAGGACGAGTACTTCTCCTTCAAGGATGTTCAGCTCAAGCCGACGCCGCTGGCGCCCATCCCCATCTGGTACGGCGGCGGCACCCCGGCTTCGTGCCGGCGCGCGGTGGACTACTGTGACGGGTGGATGCCCGGCCGGATCCCGCTGGCGACTTTCCACAAGTGCATCAAGTACCTGCACAGCCTGTGCGACAAGGCCGGCAAGCCCATGGTCACCACCGGGGCCATTCCCATCACCAGCATCGCCAAGGACAAGGACACCGCGGTGAGCAAGGTCAACGCGCCCGGGCTCATCAACGAAGGCAACAAGAAGCCCACCTGGGTCAAGCCCGCTTCCGGCACCTTCTCCGAGCTCAAGGACATCGAGGGGCTGCTGCTGGCGGGTACGCCCGAGGACATCGTCCGCGACACCCAGCGTTACGAGGAGGGCGGCCTCAACCACATCGTCTACGACCTCCGGTTCCGTTACGCCGACTGGTACGAGCAGATCGAGCTGCTGGGCAAGGAAGTCCTGCCGGCGGTGCGCGCCTAGGGCGCGATACCCGGTGGAGACGCTGGACTGCCCGGACGAGGGGGATGTAGGGGCGACCCGCCGGTCGCCCCTACCGGAGATCGTCCCGCCGGCATTTGCCGTAGCGCAGACCCCGATGGGAGAACCACATGCAGACAGAGGACGTCACTTTCTATAGCGAGGGCTACAAGGTGCACGGCACCATCTACCTGCCCGACGGCGACCAGGGCAAGCCCTGGCCGGGCATCGTCCAGGGTCCGGGCTTTCTGGGGCTCAAGGACGCCAAGCACTACATCCTGATGTTCGAGCGGCTGTGCGAGGCCGGCTACGCCTGCCTGTGCTTCGACTACCGCGGCTGGGGCCAGAGCGAGGGGCCGCAAAAGGGCTGGGTCATGCCCACCTGGCAGGCCGAGGACATCCGCAACGCCATCAGTTACATGGAGACCCGCGACGACGTGGACTCCGACCGCATCGCCACCTACGGTTCCGGCGGCACGGGCGGCGGCAACGCCGTGCTGGTGGGCGCCACCGACAGCCGGGTGAAGTGCGTCGTGTGCTACCTCGGCGTGTGCAACGGCCGCGACTGGCTCCATTCCATGCGCCGGGAGTACGAGTGGATCGACTACCTCAAGCGCATCGAGGAAGACCGCCGGCAGCGGGCATTGACCGGTTCCGGCGAGTTGGTGGCGGCGCGCGAGGAGATCATGGTCCAGACCCCGGAGCGCAAGACCACCAACATCAAGAAAGAGGTGGCGGCCAAGATCCCCAACCAGATGCCGCTGCAGTGCGCCGACGCCATCCTGGACTACGCGCCGGAAGACGTGGTGCACAAGATCTCGCCCCGGGGGGTGCTGTTCGTCGCGGTGGAGTACGACGCCACCACGCCCGAGGAGCACTCCATCCGCATGTACGAGAAGGCCGGAGAGCCCAAGAAGCTCGTGATGCTGAAGAAGACCACCCATTACGGGGTGTACAACGACTATTTCGACCAGATCGCCGGCGAGGTGGTGGACTGGTACAACCGGCACCTGAAATACGACCGTATCGGCATCACCGAGCCCTAGCGCGGGCCGGCCAAGCGTGACGGTAGGGGCGACCGGCGGTCGCCCTCCGTAGCCAGTACCACGCGACGAGGAGCATGAAGCATGGGTAAATTCGAATTCGGCATCCGGGTGCCCAACTCGGGACCGCTCTCCAGCAAGGAGAACATCGTCAAGGCCGCCCAGAACTCCGAGGAGTTGGGCTTCGACACCATCTGGCTCCACGACCACGTGGTATGGAGCTCGGAAATGCACCGGCATCACATCTCGTCCGGCGCCGCCGAGGCCCTGAACGACGCCCAGGAGGCCAACTTCTTCGAGTGCATGACCACCATGTCGTACCTGGCGGCCAAGACCAAGGACATCCAGATCGGCGTGGCCTGCCTGGTGATGCCGCTGCGCAACCCCATCTACGCGGCCAAGCAGTGCGCCACCCTGGACCACCTGTGCGACGGGCGGCTGCTCGTGGGGGTGGGGCTCGGCTCCAAGGCCACGCGCGACTCCAGCGAGTTCGACGTCTTCGAGGTACCCATCAAGGGCCGGGGCAACCGCACCGACGAGTACATCGAGGCCATGAAGGCCATCTGGACCCAGCCCATGGCCTCCTACGAGGGCAAGTACCTCAAGTTCGACAACGCCGAAATCCACCCCAAGCCGCTGCAGAAGCCCCACCCTCCGGTGTGGGTGGGCGGCTGGATGGACCAGGCCGCGGTGCGGGCCGGCCGTTACGGCGAA
>JAPOQB010000083.1 GCA_026710965.1 Deltaproteobacteria bacterium
CTAGCCCGGATTTCTCACACAGTCACCGCTGAGGGCCGTTGGGGCGGGATTCGGGCCGAGTTTCTGCCGAGGGACCCGGTAGAGCATGAGCAGGGGACTCCGCGGACCGTGTGTGAGAGGCCGGAGTAGCGCGATCGGCAGCGTGAGCGAGCCGTTTCTGATCCCGGGGCGTAGTGGTCCCCGGAGGGTCGGCTGGGACGGGGTCTCAGGGGTGTGAGGGAGTCGTTATCCGGGGAGTCGTGCGTGAACGCGCGCAAAGGCGGCAGAGGAGGGGTGTGCGGAGTCCATGGCGACCTTGACCCTTCGCATCGAGACCGTGACGCGGGCGCCGATCTTGAGGAGCTTGAGCCGGAGCGTTCCGGCGGTGGCGCGGGCCAGACGGGTGCCGTGTAGCGTACGCCGCAGGGCCTCGAAGAGGATCGAGGCGAAGGCGGAGAAGAGGAGCCGGAGCTGGTTGGCGGCGAAGCGCGACGCCGAGGTCCGGTCGGAGAAGAGATCCAGCTGCTGCTCCTTGATCGCGTTCTCCATGTTGCCCCTCGGGCAGTAGACGCGCTCATACACGGTCCGGGCCGAGAAGGTGCCGGGCAGCGAGGTGACGACGAAGCGGGGGTTGGACTTGCCGGGCAGGTGCTCGGCCTTGCCAACGACCCGGCGCTTGCGGGACCAGCTTGTGAGGGTGGCGTAGAGGAACTCGGCGAACCGGCGGGCCGGGCGGCCCCGCCGCTCCGCTTCCGCCTGGGCGTCGGCCAGTTCCCAGCCGATCTTCTCGACGAGCCGCGAGTTCCTGGCCAGACCGATGACGTAGTCCACGCCGTTGTCCTCGCACCAGGCCAGGATCTCCTCGCGGGCGTAGGCGGAATCGGCCCGAAGCAGGATCTCCAGTCCCGGCCACCGCTGCCGGAACCGTTCGACGATGCGGCCGAGCGGCTCCCTCACGCCTCCGGCGGGATCCGCGTTGCCCGGTCTCAGCAGGGCGAAGAGCGGGCAACCGCCACAGGTGATGTATAGCGGCAGGAAGCAGTAGTGGTGGTAGTAGCCGTGATAGAACCGGCCCTCCTGGCGGCCGTGAACCTCGTCGTCGGTCGAGTCGATGTCCAGAACGAGTCGCGAAGGCCGTCTGCCCTTCCACGAGACGATGAACGATTCAGGCAACACGGCATGCAGCGCGTCCGCATCGTGCTCGATCCTGTGGTAGCGGCCCGGCGCACCCGCGGGAGGGGCATGCTCCAGACGGTTCAGCGTGCTCTTGCCCGCCAGCGCCGCGCAGTTCTGGCGGCGGCCTTCGAGCCTTCCGGCCAGCAACGCCAGCAGCGGGTCGTGCCGCAGCTCGTCGTGATCGTTGAGATCCTCATGGCCCAGCGCAATGCCCATGATCCGCTGCGCCACCAGCGTCCGAACCGAGTGCTCCGTCAGGCGGGCATCGCGGTGGTCCGTGAAGCACGCGGCCACCCGGTCGACAAGCCCGATCGACCGATCCACCGCCCTGAGCAGCAGCGCTCCCGCGTTCGACGTGATCGACCCGCCGTCGAACGCGGCGGTCACCCTCCGTCCCTGGCACCCTTGAAATGCGAAGGAGATCGGCTTACACTGTGTTGGCATCGGTCCTCCGGTGTTGTCGCTGTCAAGTCGTTCGCCCACATAAACTTAACAGCTCCCGGAGGCCGGTGCCTTCCCATACGTGTGAGAAATCCGGGCTAG
>JAPOQB010000082.1 GCA_026710965.1 Deltaproteobacteria bacterium
CAGGTAGTCGACGAAGGTCGGGTTCAGCGTCCGCCCGTCGCTGTCGTGCACCACCTGCTCGCACAGCGCCTGGCCAAGGCTCATGGCCGCGGCGCCCTCGATCTGGCCTTCCACCGCCTTGGGATGCACCACGAAGCCCACGTCGTGCACGGCCACGTACTTCAGCACCTTGACGTTGCCGGTGTCGGTGTCCACTTCCACCAGGGCGGCGTGGGTGGTGAAGGGCTGGGAGCTGCCGCGCTCGCGCTCGTCGACCTGGGAGGCCTTGGAGTCGAAGTAGCCGCGGCCGATGACGTCGCCGATCTCGTTGTGCCCGGCGTTGCACACCGACGCCAGCGACACCGACCGGGACGGCGCCCCCTTGACCTGGATCTGCCGGTCGACGATCTCCAGGTCCTCCGGGCTCGCCTCGAGCTGGCCCGCGGCCATGCGCAGGATCTGGTCCCGGGCGTCCTCGGCCGCCAGCTTGACGGCGTTGCCGGAAACCAGCATCGAGCGGCTGCCCACCGTGCCCGCGTCCCACGGGCTCGCGTCCGTGTCCACGTTGAGCACGGTGACGTCGTCGGTGGGGATGCCCAGCACCTCGGCCACGATCATGGGGATGCCGAACGGAGCGGCGGTGCCATAGTCCACCTTGCCGATGTGCACCGTGGCGGAGCCGTCCTCGTTCATCTTGACCACCGCGCCGCCGCCGGGGCCCGCGCCCTCGATCCACGCCCCGGTGGCGAACCCGATGCCCTGGTTCTTCTCGAGCTTGACCGTGCCCCAGCCGATCTTCTCCTTGGCGAGGTTCAGGGTCTCCGCCAGCGAGCTGTCCCGCAGCTTGGGGACGCCGACGATGCCGTCGCCCTTCTCGGGCACGTTCTTCAGGCGGAACTCGATGGGGTCCATGCCCAGCTCGGCGGCGATGGAGTCCATGTGGGATTCCATGGCGAAGGTGGCCTGGGGGCCGCCGGGACCGCGCACCGGACCGCACACCTGCTTGTTGGTGTAGACCGTGAAGCCGTCCATGTGGATGTTGGGCAGGCGGTACCAGCCGCCCACCATCTGGGTGCAGCGGCCGCCGGCCTGGTTGCCGAAGCCCGAGTAGCCGCCGGCGTCGTACACCACCTTGCCCTGGCGCGCCACCAGGGTGCCGTCCTTCCTGGCGCCGGTCTTGATCCAGATCTTGCAGCCGGAGCGGATGGTGGTGGAGATGGTCTCCTCCGCCTTGTCCATGACGATCATCACCGGCTGCTTCGCGGTGAGCGCCAGCAGCGCGCAGATGGGCTCCAGGCCGGCGCTGGAGGTGACCCCGCTGCCCTTGCCGCCGAAGCCGCCGCCGATGCCGGTGGAGATGACCCGCACCTGGTTCAGGGGCAGTCCCACGAGGTTGGCGACTTCCGTGCGCACCGGGAACGGCGCCTGGGCGTTGGCCCACACCGTGAGGCGGCCGTCCTCCTCGGGCCGGGCCGCGGCGATGCGCGGCTCCAGGTACTGGGGATGGATCATCTTGGTCTCGTAGACCTCGTCCACCACCACGTCGGCTTCCGCCATGGCGGCCTCGGCGTCGCCGATGTTCACCGCCGCGTAGCCGCACACGTTCTTGACCTGCACGCCTTCCGGCAGGTTCTTGGGCAGCGGCATGTCCTCGTGGATCGTCGGCGCCGACTCCTTCATGGTCTCTTCCGGATCCACCACCGCCGGCAGCGGCTCGTAGGTGACCTTGATCTTCCGGAGGGCTTCCTTGACCAGCGCCTGGCTGTCCGCCGCCACCGCCGCCACCGGGTCGCCCATGTAGCGGACCTTGTCCTTGGCGAGGATGTAGCGGTCGATGTAGGAGCGGCCGTAGCGCACGTCCGGCGCGTCCGCCGCCGTCACCACCGCGCGCACGCCGGGGATGGCCCTGGCCGCGCTGGTGTCGATGCCGACGATCTTCGCATGGGCATGCTCGCTCCGGAGCACGCCGCCGGCCAGCGCGTCCGGCAGGTTCAGGTCGATGCCGTAAACGCCCTTGCCGACCACCCGCTCGACCCCGCCCTTGCGGGGCATGTCGGTTCCCAGGACCGTGTATTCAGCCTTTGCCATGGGTCCTCACTCCTTCCCATCCGTTTGAGGAAGCTCTGATCAATTGTCGCCGAACCAAGATGGCGCCCTTCGACTTCGCTTCGCGAAGCCTGTCCTGAGCCTGGTCGAAGGGCTCAGGACGAACGGTGGTGGGTCCATGTATCGTCCTGAGTCCTTCGACAAGCAAAGGACCCGCGGTACAAAGGACAACTCGTTCATCCTCTCACTGAACCCTTCGATAAGCGAAGTATCCGCTGCACAATGGACAACTCGTTCATCCGTTCGTCCTGAGCGTAGCGAAGCGAAGTCGAAGGGCGCCATCTTTCACAATCGCAATACGCCAGGGTTGCCTACGCCATCCGCCTGGCGGCCAGCTCCACCGCGTCGAAGATCTTCGTGTAGCCGGTGCACCGGCAGATGTTGCCCGAGATGGCTTCCTCGACGTCCTCGGCCGTGGGGCTCTTGGTGCGGTCGAGCAGGGCCTTGAGGGAGACGATGAACCCGGGCGTGCAGTAGCCGCACTGCACCGCGCCGGTGTCGATGAAGGCCTGCTGCACCGGGTGCAGTTCGTCGCCGTCGGCGATGCCCTCGACGGTGACCAGGTCGGCCCCGGCCGCGTCGGCTCCCAGCACCACGCAGGAGTTCACCGGCTTGCCGTCCATGATGATGGTGCAGGCGCCGCACTCCCCCGTGTTGCAGCACAGCTTGACGCCCTTGTAGCCCAGCGTGTCGCGCAGAAAGTCCACTAGCGCGGTGGACGGCTCCAGCTCGGCCGTATGGTTGTTGCCGTTTACCTTCAGCGTGATCTCAAGGCCCATCAGGCCACCTCCTTACCGGTTAACGCTTGCCAGCACTGTTCCAGCCCCCGGCGCGTCAGCGCGTCCACGATCCAGCCGCGGTACTCGCCGCTGCTGCGCTGGTCGGTAATCGGGCTCGACTCGGATGCCGAGCTTTCGCCGGCCTCCTTCAAGAGGGCCGCGTCAAGCGCCTTGCCACTCACCATGGCCTCTGTCCTGGAGGCGCGGATGGGCGTGGGCGCCACCGCCCCCAGGCCGATGCGGACGTCGTCCAGCGCGGTCTTGTCCGCGTTGGCCGTCGCCATCACGGCGACTCCCACCATGGCGATGTCCATGGGGCCGCGCACCGCGTGCTTGAGGTACGCGGCATGGCTTCCGGCCGCGGGGAAGGGCACCGTGATGCCCGTCAGCAGGCCCTTGGAGCCGAGGCTCGTCTGGCCCGGGCCGCGAAAGAACGCGCTGAACGGCTCGGTGCGGGCGCCGTCGGAGAAGGCCAGCTCGGCCTGGGCCTCCAGCACCAGCAGCGGCGCCAGGGTCTCGCCGGAAGGAGAGGCCCGGCAGATGTTGCCGCCGATGGTGGCGGTGTTGCGGATCTGCAGCGAGGCGAACTGGTGCGCCGCCTGCCACAGGAGCGGCAGCCGCTCGCGCACGAGGTCGCTCTCCTCGAGGTCGTGGATGGTGGCCAGCGCCCCGATGCGGACGCCGCCGTTGTCCTCGCCGATGGCGGTCAGGTCCGGGATGCGCTTGATGTTCACCAGGCAGCCCGGCTCCTCGCTGTACTTGATGTCCACCATCACGTCGGTGCCGCCGGCGATGACCTCCGCCTGCTCGCCGTGTTGGTCCAGCAGCGAAAGCGCCTCGTCGACGGTCTTGGGTTCGAAGTAGTCCATGGGTACGTACTCCCGCGTGTGTTCCTGAGATTGCCCTTCGCCCGTGTGTCTGAGGCTTCTCTTAGCCCAGTCGCAGGGCGGATGGCAAGACGCGCCGGAGAGGGTTCCAGTTGTCCGGGCGTGGTGTTATTGTCGTGGCGGGTTTGTGGCGTCGCTTGCCGGCGCCCTTGGACATCCCATTCCGGAGGAACGACCATGGCGAAGGACAGCACCGAATACCGGGAGCACTGGGGCAGGGAAGGCTTCGCGGGGACCGGGGTGAACGTCACCCGCACGCACCACAGCCCCGATTTTCTTTCGGTCACCGGCCCGCACGTGCCCCACCGGCTCAACGTCGGCGCCGTGGCGCTGCCGGACCGCGAGGATGCCGAAGCGCTGCCGGTGCCGTTCCACGCCGGGCGCACGGGCGTGCAACTGAGCGCGTCCGGGCGCGCCCACCCGATGCCCTTCGTGGTGTCCAACGTCGAGGCCGACGAGGTGCACTTCGTGCAGGAAGGAGGGCTGGAGTTCCGGACCGCCTACGGCACGCTGACCGGCGAGCCGGGCGACTTCGTGGTGATCCCGCGCGGCATTCCCTACCGGGTGCGGCCCCTGGCGGGCTCGAGCCTTTCGGTCATCGTCGAGACCCCCGGCGCGCTCCGCTTCGATCCGTCGCCCACCTTCGGCACCGGCCTCCGGCGCGCGGTGATCGGCGAGGACGAAGCCCAGGACGTGGAGACGGTGCTGTTGCTCAAGTGCTTCGACGGCGTCACCCGGTACCTCAAACCCACCAACCCGCTGGCGACCCAGGCCCTCGCCGACGGCCCCAGCCCGGTGTGGAAGCTGAACCTCAGGGACGTCCCCACCGATCCCAACGGTCCCCCGGTGCAGTTCATTGCGTCGCCCGGCCGGGACGAGCTGTTCTACAACCTGAGCGCCCGCCCCCGGCGGCGCCCGCCCATCCACAACAACGTCGACTACGACGAGCTGATCTACTACTTCGAGGGCCCCGGCGCCTGGGGCGAGGGGGACGAACCCGGCATGCTGACCTGCGTGCCCAAGGGTGTGATACACCACGGCCCCTCCGAGGACGTGCCGGAGGGCTACTACGCCTGGATGCTGGAGTCGCGCTGCACCCTGCGCCTGACCGACGCCGGCGCCGCCGCCGCGGAGCTCATGGAGACCGACCTGTACGGCCCCCACGCCACGAGCCGGTACGGCGCCGCCAACGGCCGGTAGGCTCGGGAGACCGGGCTCTTGCGATGGCGCTTCCGCCGGTCCGCGAAGCGCGGCCGTGCCCTGGCCGCGCTGGACGTTCGTGACTTCCGGCTGCTCTATATCGCTCTTTTCGGAACCTCGGTCAGCTATCAGCTCCAGCGCACCATCGAGCTCTGGCTGGTCTACGATCTTACCGGCTCCCCGCTGTTGACCGGTTTCACCGGGCTGGTCCGGGGCCTGGCCACGCTGGTATTCCAACTCGCCGGAGGGGTCGTGGCCGACCGTATCGACCGGCGGCGGTTCGTGATCCTGGTCCAGGGCGTGAATGCCCTGATCACCCTGTCCCTGGGGACGCTGGCCCTCACCGGGCTCATCGCGGTGTGGCACATTTACCTGGCGGCGTTCGTGAACGCGACCCTGACCACCGCGGCCGGGCCGGCGCGGACCGCCATGGTCCCCGGGCTGGTGCCGCGGGAACTGCTGGTCAACGCCTTCGCGCAGATCGCGTCCGTCCGCAAACTGTCGCAGCTCGTGGGCCCCGCGGTGGGCGGCGTCCTGATCGGCGTCGCCGGCTCCGGATGGACCTACGCGGTGGCCTGCCTGATCTATGTCGTGTCCGTGCCGATCATGGTCTGCATGCGCTACGAGTCCGGGACCCTGGACCGGGAGCAGTCCCCGGTGAAGAGCCTGCTCGAAGGGATCGCTTTCATCCGGCGCAACTCGCTGATCGTGGTCCTGCTGGTGACCGAGTTCGCGGCGGTCTTCTTCGGCAGCTACCGGGCGCTGCTGCCGATCTTCGCCGTGGCCATGGGCCTCGGCCCGGAAGGCCTGGGCATCCTCCTGGCCGCGCCGGCGTTGGGCTCGCTCCCCGGCGTCGGCGCGGTCATGTGGTTGGGGAACATCTCCTACAAGGGTCTGTTCATCTCGTTCAGCGTCATCGCCTACGCCGGCTGCCTCTTCGGGCTGGCGTTGTCCACGTGGTTTTTCGGGTCGGTGGCGATCCTGTTCCTGGTGGGTGTCTTCGATGCCCTGCAAGCGGTGGTGCGCCAGGTCGTGATCCAGGCCCGCACCCCGGACAACCTGAGAGGACGCGCCGCGAGCTTCCAGCGCATACTGGGCGTGGGCGCCCCGTCCCTCGGCGAGGCCCACTCGGGCGCCGTCGCCGCGCTGATCGGCGCACCCTGGACGTTGGTGGTGACCGCGGCCGTGTGCATCGGGATCACCGCGGGGCTGGTGGTGAAACGGCCGGATTTGCGGGATCGGGATCTGTGATTGAGGTGGTCCTGGTTCGAGCCTAGCGCGCGCACGGCACTTGATCGCGTTGTCGAATCACTCCAGTTCGGGACCCGGTCAACAACGTGGTATTGACCGTCAAATCGGGTACCAGGACTCGGTATTCGCAGCCAATGACCGCCGGCTACGTTCGGGCGAAGTACGACGTGTCGACTTCGCGGAGGAATTTGACGCTCGCACGAGGGCTCGACCCGGAAACGGCGGTTTCGCGCTTCATGCCCTTTTCCTCCACCGCCCGCTTCGCTGCTTCCTCCGCTACCCGCACCGTCTCGGCCTCGGGGTCAGGGACGACCTGCAGCGACGGGCTGTTCACCTCGTGGTTCTGGCCGAGCACGATGCAGTACCGTCCCACGGAGCGCGCGGCGCTGACGGCGGAGATCGGCGGGGTACGCGGCGAGAACGACTGGGTGGCCGACAGTCCCATAAAGCGGCGTTCCGCGAGATTGGCCCCACAGTGAAATCTCTATCGTATTTCCAACTAAAGTCTCCGTAGCCGAAAAGGCTAAGATAGTATCTTTTTCGTAAATATCGTGATAAGAATACTGGTATGTTCGGTCTCGGAAGAAGAAGCCGTTGAGCAAGGCCAGCGAACCGGGGCGGGAAATCGAGGCCCTGCGCGAGCGGATAGCGGCGCTCACCGGGGCGATCCTGCGGATCAGCGCGAGCCTCGACGTGGACAGGGTGCTTCAAGAGGTCGCGGAGGCGGCGCGGGGGCTGACGGGGGCGCGCTACGCGGTGATTACGACGGTGGGCGGCACGGGTGAGCTCGAGGATGTGGTGATCTCGGGGTTCACGGCGGAGGAGGAGCGGCAGATCGTGGAGTGGACGGACAACATGCAGATGTTCGAGCGGCTGCGGGATCTGCCGTCGCCGTTGCGGGTGGCGGACATGCGGGCGTATGTGGAGGGGTTGGGCTTGTCCACCGACGGGGTGATCATCAAGACGTTCCAGGGCACGCCGATGCGGCACCGGGGCAAGCACGTGGGCAATTTCTTCCTTGGGGAGAAGGAGACCGGGCCGGAGTTCACGGAGGAGGACGAGGAGGTGTTGGTGCTGTTCGCGTCGCAGGCGGCCGCGGCGGTGGCCAACGCGCGCGCGCACCGGGCCGAGAAGCGGGCGCGGGCACACATGGAGGCGCTGGTGGAGACGGCTCCGGTGGCGGTGTTGGTGTTCGACGTCAAGGACGGCCGGCCGTTGTCGATCAACCGCGAGGCGCGTCGCCTTATGGAGGGTCTGCGCACGGCGGGTCGTCCGGCGGAGGAGTTCCCGGAGGTGATCACCTGCCGGTTTTCCGACGGGCGGGAGATCGCGCTGGGGGAGTTGCCGCTGACGCAGGCGCTGGGCAAGGCCACGACGATCCGGGCCGAGGAGATGGTGCTGTCGGTTCCGGACGGGCGCAACGTGACGACGCTGGTCAACACCACGCCGATCCGTTCCGAGGACGGCGAGGTGGTGTCGGTGGTGGTGACGCTGCAGGACCTGGCGCCGTTTCAGGAGCTGGAGCGGCTGCGGGCGGAGTTTCTGAGCATGGTGGGGCACGAGCTGCGCGCGCCGCTGACCTCGATCAAGGGTTCGGCGGCCACGCTGCTGGGAGAGTCGACGGCGGCCGAGCCGGCCGCGCGAGGCTGGGCGGCGGCGGGGGGGGCGGCGGCGGGGTGGTGGCACGGCGGTCGCCCCGCGCCGCCCCGGCCCCGCGCCCGGCCCCCCCCCCCCCGGGCCCCCCCGGGGGGCGGGTCGATGAGCACGCTGTGCCGGCCCCCGCCCGAAAGAAAAGTGTTCCGCGCCCCCTCCACCAGCGCCGCCACCTCCGA
>JAPOQB010000081.1 GCA_026710965.1 Deltaproteobacteria bacterium
CTATTTCGTCATGTCCTGGATCGGCGGGGCGGGGGCCGGGGTTACCACGCTGGGCGCGATGCTGCTCGGCACCATCGTGACGGGGGTCTTCGTCGCCCCATCGATGACCTCCGGCCCCGACCCGATCTCCACCCGCCCCACGCTCGCGTCCGCCCGCGCCGCCAGCTCGATCCCCGCTACCTCGAGCAGCTCCCGACGCACCCCGGCCGATCCCATCCGCATCGTCAGATCGCTGGTCGCGGCCTCGGCGCCCTCGGGCATGTGCCGCGCCTCCCCGCTCCCCGCCCCGAGAACCCCGCGCACCTCCAGCCCCTTCGCCAACGTCCAGCGCCCGTACGGGTAGAGCGCCGTCAGCGTCGTCTCCAGCCGTCCACCCGCCGCGCCGCCTTCGTAGCTGTAGTCTGCTTCCGAAACGCCATGCGACAACGCCAGCCCGGCCACCCACCGGTCCTTCCGGGCGTCCACCCCCAGCCAGCCGCTCCGAGCCTTGCCGTCGTAGCTCATGCCCTCCGGCCGGCCCGCGAAGTCCGAGAAGTCCCCCCGGCCCCACACCGCCCAGCGCGCCGCCGCGGGGTCCGCTCCCCCGGACCCTTCCGCCGCCCCCAGCAGCCACGAGAAGGCGCTGGCGCCCAGAAGCTCATCGGTGCCGATCCCCCGGCTCCACCCCGCGCAGCCCCCGCCCGACCCGAGGCCGGCCCACCCGGCGTCCCCGACGCCGTGCCGGTCGAGGCCGTGGCGGTTGAACCCGTAGCGGTCGAACCCGTGGCGGTCCATCCCGTGCCGATCCATCCCGTGCCGATCCGACCCGCCCCAGGCGCAGCCGCCCGCACCCATGCCGGGGGGCGCGAACTCCAGCCGCCGGCCCGCCAGCGTCAGACCCCCCGCCGGCACGACGTTCCCCAGCCGCAGGCCGATGTGGCCCAGGGCGCTCGACAGCGTCCGCGTCGCCACCCCCGACAGCGTGCGCTTCACGGCCGCCTTCGCCCGGGCCATGACCGTCACCGTCACCTCGAAGGTCAGCACCGCGGCGTCGGAATCCGTCCGGTCGGCGTCGGCGTCCTCGGCCCGGTACGTGAAGGTCCAGCGCCCCGAAGTGCCCGGCGTCCCCGAGAGCCGCCGCGTGGCGGCATCGAAGTCCAGCCCTGCCAGACCCGCGGGCGCGGACGTGAGGCTGTACGCCAGCGCCCCGTCGCCCCCCGTTGCCCGCGGCAGCACCACCGGCGCCATCGCCCGGCCCCGGTCGAGCGTCAGCGCCGCCACCGCCGCGCCGCCGAAGCTCGGCGCCGGGGACGGTTGTGGCGGCCGGGCGGGATCCGGCGTGCGGTTGGTCACTTCCAGGCCGGCGAAGTCCGCCACCGCCTCGTTGGCATTGTCGGCGTCCTTCAGCGGGTTGGCGTTGTCCCCCGCCGTGTAGCTCACCGTGATGCCGGCGTCGCCATGCGCTACCGCCGGGCTCAGGGTCAACTCCACCCTGGTCGCGTCCCCGCGCTTGAACCTGACCACCCTCGCGGTGGTGGGGGAGTTGTCGGTCCCCGCGACGGTAAAGCGCGCCGCCTCCGGGGGCGCGGCCGTGTCCAGCTCCCCGTCGAAGGCGATGGTCAGCCTCGACCCGTTCACCGTCGCGCCGGCCGGCGCCGGCGGCGTGTTGTTCGTCACCCCGGTATCGAGGTCCGCGACCGCCTTGCCGCCGGCGCCCCGCAGCTTCACGCCCGCATGACCGGACTGGTCCAGCAGCACGAACACCGACTCGCCGTGCGCGACCGCCGAGGTCAGGGTCGCCTTTGCCGTCCCGCCCGAGACCGTCACCTGCGAGCCCGAGCCGGGGATGGTGCGGGCGGGCTCGCCCGGGGCCTGCGCCGTAACCGTGAACACGGACCCCGCCGGCCGCGAGTCCGGGTCCAGGTCCTCGCCGAAGGCGACCGCCAGCTCGTCCCCGTTCACCGCCGCGCTCAGGAAAACCGCCAGCGCGGGATCAGGCTTGGCCTCGCCGTGGATGGCAAGCTTGACGGATCTCCGTTGGGTGTTGGTCCACGTGGTCGAGCTTCGGTGCCGCCACCGCAACCCGTCCCCGATACTCCAGCCCGCCGCCCCGGTGGCATCCTCCGCGCCCGAGTCCGCAAGGAGGATTCTGCTCCGCGAATCTTCCGAGCCGGTGCTGGAGTCGACCACCACCCAATACTTCGTGCCCGCGGCCAGATCGATGCCGCCGCCGGTTGCGGTGAACCGATGGAGGCGGTTGACCGCGGTCAGCGAGGCCGGGTTGGCGAGCGTATCGAGGACGGCGCCCGGAGCGCCGGACGAGTCGTCATGAAGTTTCACGGCGTAGACGGGCGGGGTCCGCGCGGTGGACCGTATGTAGACGTCCACTCCGGTCAGCTTGTAGCCATGGGTGTGGCCGCCGGTCGTGAACGCCTGCGCGGTATCGACGTCGAACGCCACGGTAACGGCGCCCGCCCGCCCGGTGTTGCTGACCAGGGCGTAGGGGGTCGCGGCGCCCCTCGTGTTGTTGGCCACCGCCTGGCCGGTGAAGTCCGCCACCGCGTTCATCGCATTGTCGGCGTCCTTCAGCCGGTTCGCGTCGCCGCCCCCGGCGTAGCCCACCGTGATGCCGGCGTCGCCCCGCGTCACCGCCGGGCTCAGGGTCAGCTCCACCATGGTCGTGGTGGCGTCGGCGCTCCTGAACACGACATCGGTGACGGTCGTGGGGGTGCCGGTCCCCGCGACCGCAAAGCGCGCCGCCGCCGGCGCCGCTGCCATGTCCAGCGCGCCGTCGAAGGCCAGCGTCAGCGTCGCACCGTCCACCGTCGCGCCCGCCGGCGCCGGCGGCGTGTTGATGGTCACCGCCTGGCCGGTGAAGTCCGCCACCTTGTTGGGGGTCGAGGCGGTGTCCCGGAGCGGGTCCGCCTCGCTGCCCGCAGTGTACGCCACCGTCGCGGTCTCACCGTGGCCGATGGCCCTTTGCAGGGTCACCGTGACCTCGTCGCCGGAGATGGTCGCCGTGCCCGAACCGAAGACATTCGTGGCAGCGCCACCACGCGCGGGCGTGGCGGCCAACCTGAACCTGACGCCCGCGGGCGGCGAAGCGCGGTCGAGGGTCTCGGTAAAGGTCACGGTCAGCGTGTTCCCGCTTACGGCCGCGCTCCGGAACATCGGAGACCGGTTCGGCGTGTTGTTGGTCACCGTCCGGTTGGCGCCGCCCGCCTGAAGGCGCCACTTGTTCTGCGTGAACGGCGCGGTCGTCTTGGCGTATCTCACCGTTATCCCCGTGTTGCCGTGTTCCACGGGCGGATGCAGGGTCAGGACCACCGAGTCGCCGCTGATGGCGACCGCGTTCACCGAGGTCGCGTTGGCGGTTCCCTTGACGGTGAAGTTGGACGCCGGCGGCACCGCACCGCGGTGCAGCGGCTGGTTGTAGTTCAACGTCAGCCGGTCGCCGGTCGCCACCGCCCCTCCCAGGTGCGGGGCGCCGGCGTTGGGCCACGCGTTGTTCGCCAGGTTGAACTCCGTCACCGGCTCCAGCTTGCTGCCGCTCGAACCCTGGATGCCGCTCGTGTCGGAGATGCTGATGCGAACCTTTACGAGCACGTTTCTGTCGTAGTCCGTTTCAATCGTAATCCGGTTGCCCGAAATCGCGAGGTTGCGGACGGTCCCAAGGTTGCGGGAAAGCTTGAACTGGGTCACGGCCGGGGCGGCTTGGGTCGTGTCCAGAGACTCGCTGAAGTAGAGCCTCACCGTCGCTCCACGACTGGAAAAATCAACCGTGCCCTCGACGAGCCTCAGCAACCCCGCTTGCCAGTCCACCTTGTGGTCCGCGTCGTGGCCGAGCCCCGTATGGGTCAGGCTTGCGTCCGCCTTCGTCGCCGTCGACACGATCATGCCGCCGTTCAGCGCCAGCGAGTTCTTGAGCACCGCGACGCCTCGTGTCGAGACGCTCGGCTTGACCACCGTGTAGACGAACGTCAGCATCGTCGTGCCGCTGCCACCGTCGTAGTGCGCCCACTTCACGCCGGCGTCCGGGGCCATCCTGATCTTCAGCCGCGGCTTGCCGCCGTCCGTGTCCACGGTCACCGCCCGGTCGAAGGTCAGCCGCACCCGGATCTCCTCGCCCCCCGCGTAGGTCTCCGGGGTGCCGTTGCCGTCCATGTCCCTGGAAGGCAGCGAGACCATCGCCACCGCCGTCACCGCCGGTTTCGTCACCTGCGTGGTGTTGGTCACCGACCGGCCGCTCAAGTCGCCCGCGTCGATGAGCGCGTGGTTCCGGATGGGGTTCGTGCCTGCCGTGTAGGACACCGTCACTGTCTGGCCGGCGGTCACCGCCGTGCCCAGGGTCAGCGTCACCGCATCGCCGGACACCACGACATTCGTGGGATTCCGGGCCGCGCCTTCCACCGTGACCGTGTAGTCGGTGGTGGCCGGCGTCGAGCCCGGGTCCAGCCTCTCGTCGTAATCGAGCTTCAGCGCCGCCCCGTCCACCCTGGCGCTCCGAAGTTCCGGCGCCGTCGTGTCCTTCGCGCGGCCATGGACGGCGATCTTCAGGGCGATGTAGCCCGGGGACCACGAGGACCCCGAGTGCCAGGACCGAACCTCCAGGGAATCGGAAATGCTCCAGCCAGGCCACACGCCGGCATCCTCGGCGTTCGAGTTCGTCTTGCCCAGGTGGTCGGTGGCGCTCGGATCGGCCGTCACGTCCAGGAACACGGCGTAGGTCGTGTCGGCGGCCAGGTCGATGCCGTCGCCGGATGCCTCGTGCCGGTTCAAGCCTTCAGCCAAGCTGGCCGGGTTGGCAAGCGTACCCACCGGTCGGGCCCCGTCCGAGGTGACGATTTTCAGGCTGTAGGTTGCCGGAGTTGCCCCTACCGCGATCAGATCAACGTCCACCCCGGTCAGCTTGTAGCCGCCGCTAGCGCCGCCGGTGGTGAACCTCTGGAGGTAGTCCGCTTGGAGAGAGGAATCCCACGGGTTGTCGGCCGCCTGCCCGGTGTTGCTCACCAGCGTGACGTCCGCCGGCGACTGCGCCGCCACCGGGGCGGCGAAAACGAGCGCCGCCAACAGCGCGAGCAGCGCCGCCGCGCGGGCAGGGAACGGATGCACGGGACGGAAACGGGAGCCCGGAAAGGACGGTGTGAGCGGGCGCACGTCCTGGCCCGCGCCAGGAGCATGCCATTCGCGCGGACGAGCGATCAGATCGGCCTCCACCGGAACGTCACCGAGCCGCGCGGCCAGGAGTCTGTCCGAGAATTTGAACGGCGTCCTTCGACTTCGCGACGCTTCCGCGTCGCTACGCTCAGGACGAACGGTTGTGATAGCCATGCTCCGTTCGGCCTGAGCCCTTCGACAAGCCCAGGACAGGCGTAGCGGAGCGTCAGCGAAGCGAAGTCGAAGGACACGACACTAGTGTCGCGTCCCGTACTCCTGTTCACTGCTCCCGTGTGGCACCGAAGGCGCCGATGTGGTCGGCGGTGTCGAACAGGCCCCAGGCCTCCTGGTGTTCGTCGCCGTGAAAGTTGCCGGACAGGTAGTCGCTGCCCGTCGTGCCGGTGCTGAAGCCGCCGGCGACGAGCGGCATGTCGGCCCAGCCCGCCGCGCCGATGGACTGGCCGGGCACCTCGATGGCGACGCCGACGCGGGGCTGCGACAGGTCCGCGATGGTCACCGTGGCGGTGCCCATGTGCCGCACGAAATCGCTGATCGTCACCGCCTCGGCGATGCCCGTCCAGCTCGCGCTGCCCGTGCCCGCCGGGTTGGTGCCGGAGGCATCGCCCAGGGCGTAGGCCGAGGCAGTGTCGAAATTACCGGTGTACGGCGTCCCGTCGATCCGCACCGTCAGCGCCCCGGAGCCGATCTGCACCGCCGCAAAGCCGTGCTCCCCCCAGAACCCGTAGCTGTCCACGTCCGGAGAAGCGCTCACCGTCACCCCCGAGAGCACCTCCGAGATCTCGAAATCGCCGCTGGCGCTCACCGTGTCGAAACCGTCCCGCGATCCCAGCGCCACGTCGAGCTCATCGGCGGTGGCGGCGGGCTCGATCAGGCTCCGCACCGTGATCTCCGTGCCGTCCCCGGCGACGCAGCGCGTTCCGCTGCAAGACATGGGCTCGACCAAGGTCTCGTCGATCATTTCTCCATCCACGGACAGCGAATAGCGGGTGCGGAGCCCGGAAACGAGCAGCGTGTCGGAGCGCTCAAGGAAGTCTTCGAGCCGGACCACACTCGGCTCCTGCGGCGGGTCCGGCGGGGTCACCGGTGGAGGAGGGGTCACCGGTGGAGGGGTCACCGGTGGAGGGGTCACCGGTGGAGGAGGGCCGCCCCCGGTCGAGCCTCCACCGCCGCCGCAGGCCCCGAGCATCAGGGCGGCCGCCACCACGAACGCCATCGGAAGGGCCTGGAACTTCATGGCAAAGAAAACCTCTTTCACTCGTCGCAATCCTCGATACATCCTCGCGTCTCCCCTCTCAGAACCGCACCCTGAGGTCGAGCAACACGCCGTGCTCGGCCTCGCCGTTGCCGCCCTCGCGGCGCTCGCCCGACAGCTCCATCCCGAGGATCAGCGCTATCTCCTCATCCCCGGCCGCGAGCACAAGCGCCGCCAGCAGTCCCGGACCCGATCCCGGGGCGCACCAAAGGGCGGCGGCGCGTGCCCGGGCAGAGCGGAAGAAACGGGAGGAAACGTGCCGGCGACGGCAACCCTCGCGTGCGTCAACGGCATATTCACAAACGGTCATCGCCATCTCCCGGCCCCGAGCCAAAACAGATGATGATGCCATAGTTACAATAAATTTATCGTGTCTATTCTGGACTATTTGATATTATTTTCATAAATTTATTGGGAACTGTAAACTTCGCATCGTGTCAATCGAAGATGTCCCCGTGATGACTTGTAGGGGCGGGCACCACGCGCGGAAGGACACTGGCGAGGGTTCGCCGGTCCAGGCTGTTGGCGAAGTCAACCCCTCTCAGAACCGCACCCTGAGGTCGAGCAACACGCCATGCTCGGCCTCGCCGTTGCCGCTCTCGCGCCGCTCGCCCGACAGCTCCATCCCGAGGTCCGCCCGCCACCCGTCGAAGCGCGTCCCGACCCGCAGCCGACGGCTCTCCGACATCCCTGCCTCCACGAACGGCGTCAACAGCCCCCGCTCCGCGAGCCCGACCCCGTAGCCGACGCGGGCGTCCAAGGCCGCCTCTTCCCCATCCCCCGAAAGCCCCGGCAGCTCGTCGCGCCACAGCGCCTCCGCGCCGCCCGTGCCCGCGTCCCAGCGCGGCTTGAGCGACAGCGACAGCCCCCGCCCACGAGCCCCAGGACCGAGCCGCGCGGTCACGCTCACACCCCGCTCCCGAGCACCTTCCTCGGCGTGCGCCGCAAGCAGCCGCCCGCGCGCCTCCACCTCCACCCGCGGCGCCGTGTACCGCACACCGCCCGCTACCTCCAAACCGCTCCCCTCCAGCCCGTCGCCGCCGTCCCGCCGTCCCGCAACCTCCATGAACGGCGTCAGCGCCGTCTCCTCGCCCAACGCC
>JAPOQB010000080.1 GCA_026710965.1 Deltaproteobacteria bacterium
CAGCACGTGCACGTTGCCGGCCTTGGTGAACTCGGCCCGGCGGTAGACCGAATCCGGGGTCAATGGATCGTGGTTGCCGGGCAGGATGACGATGGGGAGCCCACAGCCCTCCATGACTTCCGAGACCTCCTCGAGAAGCCGTGCTCCCTGGCGGTTGTGGTCGAATGTATCCCCGGCCAGAATGACGAGATCGGCCTGCTGCTCCCGGGCGGTAGAAAGGACCTGCTCCAGCACCGGCACATTGCCGGAATCGTCGTCGGTCAGGATGCTGTCGGCGCCCAGATGCAGATCGGACGTGTGGAGGATCAGGACTTCACGTGGCGCGCTCATGTTCTGTAGCCGTGTCCCGCGAACGGGCTACTTCATGAGCTCGGCGTTGATCTGGTCGAGCTGTTCCTGCGACGGTTGTACCGCCTCCTGGTCCAGATAGGCCAGCGGCGTGTCGCAAAGGTCGAGATCCTCGACGAACTGCGGCCGCTCCTCGTTCAGGTAGATCAGTCCGGTGAGGAACTTGTGCTCGGCAACCGCCGCGTGGAGCGCGGTGACGGCCTGCATCCGGTTGGTGGGATCGTAGTTGTGGCCGAGCTTGTGCAGCGTGATGCGGGAACCGTCGTGCAGCGTCACCTCTTGATCGGTCCCCTCCTGGTAATCCACCTCGATGTTCTCGTAGGGCGGAATGAAGTCGATGTCGTGGAGCGGGTCCAGGTGCTCCCGGATGTACTTGAGGCTCTTGGTGGAGCCGCTGTGGTCATTGAACGTGACGCACGGGCTCAGCACATCCAGTATGGCGGCGCCCTTGTGGGAGACGGCGCCCTGGATCAGCGGCGCGAGCTGCTTCCGGTCTCCGGAAAAGCTCCGGCCGACGTAGGTGGCGCCCAGGGTGATGGCCAGCTCGGCCAAGTCGATGGCGGGCATGTCGTTGATCTTCCCGCCCTTCATCACCGTGCCTTCGTCCGCGGTGGCGGAGAACTGACCCTTGGTCAGTCCATACACGCCGTTGTTCTCGATGACGTAGGTGATGTTCACGTTGCGGCGCATCATGTGGCAGAAGTTGCCCAGCCCGATGGCCGAGGTGTCTCCGTCGCCCGAGATGCCCAGGGGAATCATCCCGGCGTTGGCGACATTGGCCCCGGTGGCTACCGACGCCATGCGGCCGTGCACCGCGTTGATGCCGAAGGCCTGGTTCATGAAGTAGTTGGGCGTCTTGGAGGAACAGCCGATGCCGCTCAACTTGATGACGTTGCGCGGGTCCACGCTGCTGGCGAAGAAGGCGCGCATGATCGACGCCGAGATCGCGTCATGGCCGCAGCCGCGGCACATGGTCGACTCGGCCCCTTTGTAGTCCTTCTCCGTTAAATCGACGCGATTTGCTTTTGCCATGATTCGTCTACCTTTGTTGCGATTTCCTCGGTGGGCTCGTCCCGATGTTCCTGTATCTGGCGCACGATCTCGCCCGCGGTGGCGGGGAGCCCGTCGTATATGAGGATGCTGACGATCTTCGTGGCGAACTCGGGATACTCCTCCTTGAAGATCGCGGCCATCTGCCCGTCGCGGTTCTGCTCCATGAGATAGATCACGTCATGCGAGGCCACATACTCCCTGACCTCGGCGGTCAGGGGCAAGGCTCTCAGCAGCAGATGATTCGTCTCCACTCCCGCCGCACGGAGCCGGTCCCGGGCCTCCCGCACGGCCTCGTGGCTCGAACCGAAGCAGAGGACGCCGGTTTTCACGTCCGCCTGGGACTCGATCCATGGCTTGGGGACGAAACCGCGGGCGGTATCGTGCTTGCGCCGGAGCCGGTCCAGCGTCTCCTTGTAGTCCACCTCGTCCTCCGAGTAGCGGGCCTGGTCGTCGTGACCCGAGCCCCGCGCGAAGTAGGCGGCCTTGGGATGACGGTTGCCGGGAATGGTGCGCTGCGGCACCCCGTCGCCGTCCACGTCCCGGTAGCGGCCGAACTCTCCCTGTTTCTCGAGGTCTTCGGCATTGAGCACCTTGCCCCGGTCGAACGGTTCCTGCACCAGCTCCAGCGGATCGGAACCCCAGAGATTCATGCCCAGGTCAAGGTCCATCATGACGAATACCGGGGTCTGGAACCGTTCCGCCAGATCGAAGCTCTTGCGCCCGAGGTCGAAGCAGGACTTCATGTCGTGGGGGATCAGGATGAGGTGCCGCGTGTCGCCGTGGGAGGCCACGTGCATCAGGGAGATGTCGGCCTGCTGGGTGCGCGTGGGAAGCCCGGTGGAAGGGCCGCCCCGCTGGATGATGAAATAAACGCCGGGGATCTCGGCGAAATACTGGAGGCCCAGGGTCTCGTTCATGAGCGACAGGCCGGGACCCGACGTCGAGGTCATCGACCGGGCGCCCATCCACCCCGCGCCGGCCACCATGTTGGTGGCGGCGATCTCGTCCTCGGCCTGAATCACCGCGTAGGTCGCCTTGCCGTCCTTGTCCTTGCGCAACCGCGGCAGATACCGCTCCAGCGCCTCGGCCAGCGAACTCGACGGCGTGATGGGATACCACGCGCAGAACGTGACCCCGCCGTAAATCGCGCCCAGGGCGCAGGCGGTGTTGCCTTCGGTGACGATCTTGCCGTCGTTGCCGCCCGGAATCTTCTCCAGCATGGAGATGGATTGGCTCAGGCTGTTGTCCCTCATGTGGTTGTAGCCGAGCTCGATGCACAGGAGGTTGGACTCGATGACCGCGGGCTTGTTGCCGAAGGTGTCGCTCAGCACCTCGCGGATCGTGTCCATGTCGATGCCGAAGAGATAGGCCAGGGCGCCGACGTACAGCATGTTGCGCTGCTTGGCTCTCAGCGGGCCCGCTTCCACGTGTTTCTGCACGAGGTTGTTGGCCGGAACGCCGAGATACTGCACGCCGTCACGCTTCAGGTGGTCCGGCAACGGCTTGGAGTCGTCGTACAGGATCAGCCCGCCGTCCCGCACCCGGTAGATATCCTTGTCCGCTGTGTCGTCGTTGAACATCACCATGACGTCGATGACGTCCTTCCGTCCGAGGTATCCGTCGCCGTTCGCCCTGATCTGGTACCAGGTGGGCAGGCCCTGGATGTTGGACGGGAACATGTTCTTGGAGGAACAGGGGATGCCCATCTTGAAGATGGACTTGAACAGGATGTTGTTGGACGAAGCACTTCCTGAACCGTTGGCAGTAGCAACGCTAATGCTCAGATCGTTGACTGCGGGCATGTCGTTCTCCCTGGTTGTGACACGGGGCAAGTTTGATGGCTGACCATTCTAACAACAGAACCTAAACGAAACAAGGACTTAACCGCTTTTTGGCCGTAGATGCCGCGCGATTCGACGGTTTACGCGCTCCTTTACCCCGGAGTGTAGTTTTCCTCGGATTCCCAGAACTCCTCGATCTCCTTCCACGCCTTGCGCACGACGTCATCGATGTCGAGCGCCTTGGCGTATTGGAGCACGTCTCCCACGGAGACGATGCCCGCAAGCTCGTCGCCGTCGCCGGCCACGGGCATGTGGCGAAACCCGTTGTCGCGCATCCGCGTCAACACTTCCTGGACCGGCGTCGATCCGCTGGTGACCTGGGGATCGGGAGTCATGACCTCCGACACCGGGACCTGCCCCATGTCGCGGTCTTCCAGGGCGATCCGCGTCAGGACATC
>JAPOQB010000847.1 GCA_026710965.1 Deltaproteobacteria bacterium
CCAGGGCTCTCCGAGCCGGCCGCGGCCAGCGCCATCGCCGCGTAGAGCGCTCCGGGCGCCACCACCCGGTCGAACACCCTGTGGTCAGCCAGCCAGGCCGGATCGGAAGGTGACAGATCTGTCTCGAACAGAACCTCGCCACGAGGGGACTCATGCCTGGCACCCAGCAGGGGATGTGCGCCGTGGCGCCTACGCCGCTTGGAGGCCTGTACCCAATGGCGGCGACGCTGGAACGGGTAGCCGGGGAGGGGAACCCGGCGGCGTTCCTCTCCGGCGTACAACCCTTCGAAGGCTACGGCGAGCCCCGCTTCGTAGGCGCCTGCCACCGCGTCTTCGAATCCGCTGCCCTCCACGGGGCCGGACGGCTCCGCCGGCGGTCCGTTCAGGCTCGAGAGGGCGAGCGGCGCCCGGTCCGACGTGTCGGGCCAATTCATGAGCACCATCGGTCCGAGGACCGCCTGGGGTCCGACCTCCACCACCACGTCGACCTCGAGGGCGGCCAGGGTTTGAATGCAGTCACGGAAGGCCACCGGCCGGCGGGCTTGCTGCCGCCAGTAGCCGGCGTCGAGTGTCTTCCCGGCTTCGACCACCCGGCCGGTCATGCTGCTCACCAGGGAGCATGAAGGGATGGAGGCTTCCAGAGATGCCACGGTGGCCGCCAGGCCGTCCAGAGCGGGTTCCACCATGGCGCTGTGGTAGGCGGGACTGTTCCTCAGTTTCCTGGCCCAAAGACCCTCCGACTCGAAACGCCTGACCAGCGCCTCGACATCTTTCGCAGGACCGCTCACCACCTGCTGGGCGCCGTTGTCGGCCGCGACGCTCACGTCAGGGCCTTCCGATACAGCGTTCTGCTCTTCGACCGCCGCCAGCACGCGAGAGGCCGGGGCGAAAACGGCCGCCATCGCCCCGTCGCCGGGGACAGCCCCCATCAGTTCCCCGCGGGCGGCCGCAAACAGGAGTCCGTCCTCGAGCGTGTAAACGCCGGCTGCTGCAGCGGCGGCGATCTCCCCCAGGCTGTGTCCGACGACCACGTCGGGTTCGATCCCGAGGCTCGCCCAAAGCGCCGTGAGGGCGTTCTCCAGCGCGTAGATGGCCGGCTGGGTCCAGGCCGGGTCGTCGAGGAGAGTTTCGTGTCCCGTTCGGCCGAACATGACGTCGAGGAGCGAAACGTCTCGCAGTCCGCGCAAGACTTGATCGCAGCGGTCGAGGACGGCGCGGAACACAGGTTCGCTCCCGTACAACGACTCCCCCATACCCACCCACTGGCTGGCCTGGCCCGTGTAGGCGAAGGCAACCGTGGTGACCGCCGGCGCTGATGTTTCCCCTTCCGTTGTCGTCACTGCGGCCAGACCTTGACGGAGAGACGCAGCGTCGCTGAACGTGATCCCGGCTCGCCGGGAGAAGTGGCTGCGCCCGACGCCTGCGGTCCAGGCCATGTCCGCCAGGAAGGAGTCGGTGGTCGAGTCCTCGGGCGCGAGGATCGCGGGGTGCTCGTCGAGCCATTCC
>JAPOQB010000641.1 GCA_026710965.1 Deltaproteobacteria bacterium
CTTGATGCGTTTTTCCTCGGTGGCGCACCGGGGTCCGGAATACCCGCCCATGCTGGAGCCGTGGAGGCCGATGCGGTCCGGGTCCACGTCCGGGCGCGTCACCAGGTAGTCGATGACGGCCTTGGCCACCCGCTCCGAATCCGGCGGCGCGTAGAGCTTTTGCTCCCGTAGCATGGCGCCGTGGCCCGGTCCGTCCACGTCGATGAAGGACATGCCCCGGCGCACGTACTGCCCGGCGTCACCGTCCAGCCCCCGCAGCAGGATGCCGTCGGCGCCGCCGTAGTTGTACACGGTGGGGAAGCGGGTGCCGGACTTGCCCCGCGCCGGATAGAACAGCGCGTCGAGTTGGTGGCCCTCGTAGGGGATCTCGACCCGCTCGAAGGGCGGCGCCACCAGGCTCCAGGCCTTGTCGAAGGTTTCCTTGAGCTTGTTGTGGCTCTCCATCATGCGCGGGTCGGAGTCGGGCATGTACACCAGCGCGCGCCGGTAGAACTCCGCCGCCCGCCGGTAGAAGTCGTGGGCGGTGACGCGGCGCCCCTCGTCCTCGAACCCCGCGGCCAGCGCCTCGTTCTTCTCGGCCATGAGGGTCCATTCGGTGTGCCAACTGTCCAGGTTGTAGGGCTTGTAGCGGCGCGCCACTTCCCGGACGTCCGGGTCCGGGTGCAGTAGGGGCGCCTCCATGCGCACCTCGAGCTGCCCGCCGCCGGGAAGGCCCGGTGCGGGAAAGAGGCGCTTCTCCACGTCTTCGTCGGCCAGCGGCCTGTCCGGGGATTCCTTCATCCGATCGCTCCCGAGAGCGGGAGCGGGCTCAAGCGGTTGCTTTCGCCGGAACCCGCACCGTCTCCGCCTTGTGGCTCAGATACCGTAGAAGTTCTTGGGGTTGTCCTGGGTGATCTTGGTGACCGCCGAATGGGAGATGTCGCCCTTGTCGGCCCGCTGCTTGAGGAGCCCCAGGAAATCCATCTCCTGGGCGGAATCGTTGTGCGTGTAGTCCGAGCCCACGAGGAGGTTGTCTTCGCCCGTGTGGTGAACGACGTAGCTCAGGTCCTCGTCCACCTGGAACGATACGTACATGCGGTTCCGCTGCAGGATGTCCTCCGGCATGTCCTCGATCTCCATGGTGGAGCGAAGCACGCTGGTGGGCCGTTCCTTGTTCTTCTCCAGCCGGCGGCGGATCTCGTACAGCACGAAGGGCACCCAGGAGGCGGTGGCCTCGATGAAGCCGAAGCGCAGGGTGGGGAACCGCTCCGGCACGCCGTGGACGATCAGGGACTGGAACGCGTGCACCACCGGCAGCAGGATGCGGTAGAAGCGGCTGAAGGTGAACTCGCGCGCCGGGGTGAAATCCGGCACCCCCGAGCCCGTGTGAAAGCAGATGGGCATGTCGAGCTTCTGGGCTTCCTCGTACATCGGGAAGAAGTAGGGGTCGTTGGCCCACACCCCGGCCTCCCGGTCGCCCTTCTTGAGCACGCCGCAGGCGCCGTGTTCCTTGGCGAAGCGCAGTTCGTCCGGGGCCGCATCCAGGTTTTGGGTGGGTGGGAGCATGACCCAGCGCAACCGGCCCTCGGACTCGGCCCAGCGGTCGGCCATCCAGCGGTTGTAGCTGCGGCGGAGCGCCAGCTCGATCTCCGGCTTGTCGGTGAACTCCACCAGGAACAGGGTGGGGTACATGACCTGGTAGTCCACGCCCATGCGGTCCATGTCCGCTAGGCGTCGCTTCACGTCCGTGAGCTCCCGGGCGCCCTCGGTGGTGTGGGTCTCCTCGTCCGTGCGCACGAAACGGATCTGGCGCTTGCCGTCGATCATCCAGTAGCGCATGACCGCGTTGCTGGCGTCCTGGCCCTTGGGATAGGCGGTGGTGGGCCTCAAGGCCGCGTCGCCGTCGCGCAGAAACGCCCAGGTGTCCTCGGTCTCGTCTATATGGGTATCGGCATCGATGACTGGCATGACATCCTCCGGGTCGGACTTGATAGGAGTGGATTAGCAAAACCGGGCTGGCTTGCCTAGCGCGCACGGGTAGGGGAGAGGGCCGCCCCGGCCGGGCGGCAAATCACGGGCGACCGGCAGGTCGCCCCTACGAACGGGGCTTGAACTTGGGCAGGCTGATGTCGTCGCTGACGGGATCGAACACCACCTCCACCTCCATCCCGATCTCCACGTCGTCCACCGGACAGTCCACGATGTTGGTGTAGTAGCGGGGGCCTTCCTCCAGGTCCACCCAGGCGATGACATAGGGGATGTCCTTCTCGAAGGCGCGGGCGCCGCGGCCCGCCAACTGGCGGATGACGGTGAAGGAGTAGACGGTGCCGCGTCCGCTGAGCTGGTCCCATTCGAGGTCTTCGCCGCCGCACACGACGCACGACGGGCGCGGACACCAAGTCAGTTCGCCGCATGCGCGGCAACGCTGCATCACGAGCCGCCCCTCCCTGGAGGCCTGCCAGAAGGGCGCGGTCAGCTCGGTGATCTCCGGGAGGGGGCGTCGGGGTTCGGTTTGTGCTTCAGCCATGGTGTCTATCCGTTGTCGTTGCTGAGAATCGCCACGGCGGTGGAGCCGAGGTTCTTGCCGTAGGGGAGTCCGCCGAGGCCGGTGCAGAGCCCGGTGCGTGCTCCCGCCACTTGCCGCTCGCCGCCGTCGCCGCGCAGTTGCGTGACCGACTCCAGGATGTGGATCATGCCGCCGCAGGTGGACGGCTGTCCGCAGTTGATCATGCCGCCGCCGGTCTGGATCGGCAGCGTTCCCTTGAAGGAGAAGTCGGTGGACTCGAAGTACTTGGTGTCGCCCTTGTCGCAGAAGCCCAGGTCCTCCATCTGCATCATCTCGATGATCACGTAGTCGTCGTAGAGCTGGGCGAAGTCCATGTCGTTGGCGGTGGCCCCGGCCATGTCGAAGGCCCGGGCGCCGGCGTCCTTGATCCCCATGATGGTTGCGTCCGAGTGGGTGCGCGGACCGTAGCTGGGATTGTCCTGCTCACCGAAGCCCATGAGGTACACCGGCTTCCGCGGCATGGAGGCCGCCTTCTCGGCCGAGGTCAGGATGAAGGCCTTGCCGCCGTTGGCCGGCATGACGCAGTCCAGCAGCCGTACCGGGTCGGCCACCATGCGGGAGGTCTTGTAGTCCTCCAGGGTCATGGGCTTCTTGAGATAGGAGTTGGGGTTCAGCGACGCATGGTAGCGGGCGGTCACCGCGATATTCCCCAAGGCGTCCAGGGTGGTGCCGTATTGGTGCATGTGCCGCCGCATCACCAGGGCGATGCCGCTGTTGGCGCCCATGAGGCCGTAGGGCACCTCGTGATCCCGCACGTCCCGGGGCTCGACTCCGTTGTGGTTTTCGACGAACGTGCACGAAGCGGCGACGCAGAGGACTCGCTCCACCAACCCGGCCTGGATGGCCGCGGCCGCCTGGCCCAGCGCCGACACCGTGGCGGCGCCGCCGTTGGCGTTGGCCATGGAAAGGGCCGGCGCGATGCCCAGGATGGAAGCGGTCTCCTCCGGCCAGAAGGGTTGCAGGTAGTTGGTGGTGTAGATGGCGGCCAGGCCCTGGCCGTCAAAGTCCTTGCGCGTGAGCCCGGCGTCCTCCATGGCCAGCCGGGCGGCCCAGGTCAGGTACTCCGGAATGGTCCGGCGCCGCTCGCCCGGGCGCCGGCCCAGGCGGTCCACAGGAGTTTCGCCGATGCCGACGATGGCCGTGTTGCCGCGAATGCTCATGGATGAAGGACTCCCTCGTGTGACTGGTTGCGACCCCTCGATTGCTGGAATCGAATCATACGTGACTTTGCGTTAGCGTCAAGGGACCGGGTATAATTTGCGGGACAAACCGACCAGACCCAAGGAGAATCGTTTCATGTCAGAATTCAGGTTTCAGCCCATCTTCGAGCTCGGCGAGGACACCACCGAGTACCGCAGCCTGGGCAGGGAGGGAGTATCCGAGATCGAGCTGGACGGCCGCACGATCCTGAAGGTCGACCCGGAGGTGCTGCGGAAGCTCACGGCCGAGGCCATCCACGACATCTCCCACCTGTTCCGGCCCAGCCACCTGGCCAAGCTGCGGGCCATTCTCGATGACCCCGAGGCTTCGAAGAACGACCGCTTCGTGGCGATACAGCAGCTCAAGAACGCCAACATCTCGGCCGGCGGCGTGCTGCCGGCGTGCCAGGACACCGGCACCGCCATCGTCATCGGCAAGAAGGGGGAGAACGTCTTCACCGGCGCCAACGACGAAGAGGCTTTCTCCGCCGGCGTCTATGACGTCTACACCGGCACCAACCTGCGCTACTCGCAACTCGCGCCGCTGAGCCTCTACGAGGAACAGAACACCCGCACCAACCTGCCGGCCCAGGTGGAGCTTTACGCGACGCCGGGCGACGCCTACGAGCTTCTGTTCATCACCAAGGGCGGCGGCTCCGCCAACAAGTCGGTGCTGTACCAACAGACCCCGGCGCTCTTGAACGAGGCGTCGATGTTGGCGTTTCTGGAAAAGCAGCTCAAGACCATCGGCACCGCCGCCTGCCCGCCCTACTACCTGGTCATCGTGGTGGGCGGCCTGTCCGCGGAGTTCAACCTCAAGACCGTCAAGCTGGCCAGCACCCGCTACCTGGACAACCTGCCGACCACCGGCAACGAGTACGGCCGGGCGTTCCGGGACCTGGACCTGGAGGCCAAGGTCCAGACCATCAGCCACGAGATGGGCGTGGGCGCGCAGTTCGGCGGGAAGTATTTCACCCACGAGGTGCGGGTCATCCGGTTGCCCCGGCACGGCGCTTCCTGTCCCGTGGGCATCGGCGTTTCCTGCTCGGCTGACCGGCAGGCCAAGGCCAGGATTACCCGGGACGGGGTGTTCCTCGAGCGGCTGGAAACCGATCCCGCGAAATACCTGCCGGACTTCCACGAGGAGGACGACGCCGACGCCGTGGTGAGCATCGACCTGAGCCGGCCCATGGACGAGATCCGGAGCACGCTCTCCAGGCATCCGGTGAAGACCCGGCTGGCCTTGAACGGCACCATCGTGGTGGCCCGGGATCTGGCCCACGCCAGGCTCAAGGAGCGGCTCGACGCCGGCGAACCGTTGCCGGACTACTTCAAGGACCACGTGGTCTACTACGCCGGGCCGGCCAAGACCCCCGAGGGCTACGCCTCCGGCTCCTTCGGCCCCACAACCGCCGGACGCATGGACTCCTACGTGGAGTTGTTCCAGTCCCACGGCGCCAGCCTGATCTCGCTGGCCAAAGGCAACCGGTCGCGGCAGGTGACCGATGCGTGCAAGAAGCATGGCGGGTTCTACCTGGGCTCCATCGGCGGCCCCGCGGCGATACTGGCCAAGGACAACATCAAGCACGTGGAGGTGCTCGACTATCCCGAGCTGGGCATGGAAGCGGTGTGGAAGATCGACGTCGAGAACTTCCCGGCGTTCATCATCGTGGACGACAAGGGCAACGACTTTTTCGCCGAGTTGCAGTAAGAGAGAATGGCGGGCCGTGTCCCGCCCGAAACACGCGAACGAAAATGATCCGTGAAAAGGAGCACGCCATGAGTACAGAGGCCAACGGCAACCCCTTGATCGTGGATTCGGACGCCCACGTGGTGGAATGCGACCGGACCTGGGACTATCTCGAACCCTCGGAGCGGCAGTTCCGTCCGGTGCCGCTGGCATCGCCGGAGGAAAACGGCGCCGCGCTCCAGTTCTGGCTGGTGGACGGGAAGGTGCGGGGGTTCCGTTTCCCGGCCTTCTCGGAGGAGGAGTTGCAACGGCGCCAGCAACAGGTGGGACGCAAGTTCGCCGAGGCCAAGGAGGCCCGGGAGCTGGGCAACGTAGCGCTTCGGCTGGAGCACATGGACGACACCGGCGTGGACGTGCAGGTGCTGCACAACACCATGTTCA
>JAPOQB010000169.1 GCA_026710965.1 Deltaproteobacteria bacterium
CTACCGGCTCGCCGTCACGGAGCCCACGGCGCCCGTGTACATCAACTACGATGCCGGCCTGCAGGAAATGGCCATGTCCAAGCAGATCGAGATTCCCGACGTGACCCGGTTCGCGCCCCAGGCCCCGGTACAGGGGAACCCGGAGGCCATGCGCAGGGCGGCCGAGCTCCTGGTAGGCGCCAAGGCGCCCCTCATCGTCGCCGACTTCATGGGACGAAAGCCGGCGGCGGTGACGGCCCTGGCCGAGCTGGCCGAGTTGCTGGCGATTCCGGTCATCGACAAGGGCAACCGGCACAACATCGCCAACACCCATCCGCTTGACGTGACCAACGTCTCCGGCGACTTCCTGAAGAAGGCGGACGTGGTCCTGGGGCTGGACGTCCAGGACCTTTACGGCTCGCTGACCACGGTGGACCGCACCACCCGGGAGATGGGCTACGTCATCCAGCCAAGTACGAAGGTCATCCACATCAACCTGAACGACATGCTGGTGCACAGTTGGGCCACGGACGTCCAGCCGCTGCAGGCGGTGGACGTGCCCATCAGCGCCGATACCGCCATCGCCCTGCCGGAGCTCACGCGTCTGTGCCGGGAGTTGATGGGATCGGACCGATCGGCGATCGAGGCCCGGGCCAGGGAAGTGAAGGCGGTGCACGACGCGGCGCGCGCCCGCTGGCAGGAGGAGGCGCGGCAGACGCTGACCCGCAACGACATCTCCACCGCCTGCCTCGGCTACGAGCTCGGCGAGGCGATCAAGCACGAGGACTGGGTGCTGGCCAACGGCAGCGCCAACGGCTGGGCGAGAAAACTCTGGGACTGGAACAAGCCGGGTCAGTACCTGGGCCGCAGCGGCGGCGCCGGCGTGGGCTACGGCATGAGCGCGGCCCTCGGCGTGGCCCTGGGTCACATGAAAACCGACAAGTTCTGTGTCGACATCCAGTCGGACGGCGACCTGCTGATGACCTCAAGCGCCCTGTGGACCGCGGCGCACCACAAGATCCCGTTGCTGATCGTCATCCACAACAACCAGTCCTTCTACAACTCCGAAGAACACGGCATCAAGCTGGCGGAATTCCGCAACCGCCCCGTCGAGAATGCCGGCATCGGCACCCACGTGAGCGATCCGCTGGTGGACTACGCCAAGATGGCCGAGTGCTTCGGGGTCTGGGGCGAAGGGCCAATCCGCACGCCGGCGGAGCTGGGCCCCGCGCTGGAACGGGCCTACAAGGTCGTGAAGGAGCAAAGGCTTCCGGCCGTGTTGGACGTGGTCTCCGACCCCCGTTGACGGGCACGGAGAGCGAGGCCGCCGGGGCCTCGCTCTGGAGGGGAAATGGACGACAGTGTGCAGTACCGTGCCTTTGCCGAAGCCGTTTCCGGGTCTGAGATAGACCTCGCCCATGTGGCCTTGACCATCGCGCTGTCCGAGTATCCCGAACTCGACGTCCGGGAATACCTGACTCGCCTGGACCGTATGGCCGAGAGCGTGAGCGAGGTGGGCGGCGACGCGGAAGACGCCTACCGGCGGTTGGCGTGTGTGGACTATGTCCTGTTCAAGCAGCAGGGCTTCAAGGGCAACGCCGACGACTACTA
>JAPOQB010000079.1 GCA_026710965.1 Deltaproteobacteria bacterium
AAGGGGCAGCAGCGCAATCTTCGGAATCGGAAAGATGGCGGCCACGACCGGGACGATGCCCGCCCGGGCAAGAGAAAACAGTCCGGCGGCGAAGCCCACCAGGAGCCCGGTAACGGTGCCCAGGGTCCAGCCCAGGAGCAGGCGCTGGAGGGACGCGGCCAGATGCAGCCAGAGCTGGCCGGTCTTCAACAGGTAGAAGAGAGCCGCGATGGCCTGGCTGGGCGCGGGCGCCACGAGGTCGCTGATCCAACCGGCCCGGGAGGCGATCTCCCAAACGCCGATGAGCGCCGCGAAGACCAGCGGGCCCACCACGCCCACCGGCCTGGGCTGGAAACCGCCGCCCCGATAGGGCACCGGCGAGCCGCCGGTAGCGTCAGACATGGACGATCTCCTGGTCCGCGGCCAGCGCTTCTTCCCGCATGAGCTCCCAGAGATAGCGCTGGCGGTCCCACAACATGCCGGACTGCCCCTTGCGCTGTTCCAGCGGCACGTCCAGCTCCACGACCTCGCGGATGCGCCCGGGCCGCCGCGACAGCACCACGATCTTGTGGCCGAGCCGGACGGCCTCCTCGAGGTTGTGCGTCACGTAACAGGCGGTGAAACGCTCGCGCAGCCAGAGGTCCAGGAGGTCGTCGAGGAGCAGTTCCCGGGTCTGGCCGTCCAGCGAGGACAAGGGCTCGTCCATCAGGAGACAGGCCGGCCGCACCGCCAGCGCCCGGGCGATGGCGACCCGCTGCTTCATGCCTCCGGAGAGCTGCTTGGGGAAGGCGTCGCGGAAGTCCGAGAGCTTGGTCCGGGCGAGAACGTCATCGATGATGGCATTGGCCTCGCCCCGCGAGAGGCCGTGTCTTTCCAGCACCAGGGAGATGTTGCCGGCGGCCGAGCGCCACGGCAGCAGGGCGATTTCCTGGAATATGTAGGTCAGCGGATTGAGGCTGTCGGGCGGCGGCGGACTCATCTGCCGGACGACGCCCCGGGTCGGGCGCTCCAGCCCGCCCAGGAACCGCAGCAGCGTCGACTTGCCGCACCCGGACGGTCCGATGATGCAGACGATCTGCCCCGAGCCGATGCGCAGGTCGATGTCTGTCAGGACCTCCGTCCGGCCATACCAGTGGCTGATGTTGTCGACGTGGATGTCCATCCACTCACCGGGTCCCGTCCGGGAGGGAAGCCGCGCCGCTCCCCTCCCGCCAGGGTTACACCGCTACTTCTTCGTGAAGCTGGTGTCGATGTAGTCCTCGGTGGCCAGCGACTTCGGGGCGAAGCCGTGGGTCTGGAACCACGCCAGTTGCCGCTTCAGATCGGCAATGTCGAGGGCCGCGTCCTCGGTCATGTAGACAGCACCCGCCTTGATGGACGGCGCCGCCTTTGCGCGCGGCCGGGACGTGTAGACATACTTGTGGATGACGTCCACCAGGGCCTCGGTGGCGGCAGGGTCCTTCTTCTGGTCGAGCATGACCGCCCGGTAGTCGGCGATGCCCTTGCGGTAGGCGCTAAGGAAG
>JAPOQB010000077.1 GCA_026710965.1 Deltaproteobacteria bacterium
ACTTTCACGACCCCGGCCGCCTGGTACTCAGGCGCGACACCGGCGGCGGCGGTCAACCCCTGGCGGAAGACGTGCAGGGCTTCACGGTGGAATTCCTCGACGCCGCGGGCAACCCCACCACCGTCACCGCCGCCATACGACAACTCCGGATCAGCGTGACGGCGAGGACGAGCAAGCCGGACCCGAGGTACCCTCGCAACGGCGGTTACCGCACCCACATGCTGCGCTCGGTCGTGACACCAGCCAACCTGGGACTGTAACGGTATTGACGATTTCGTGGCGCCGGCGACTATTTTTGTACCAAGGGCGGTTTCCGCGGGTCCTCGCCGGGAGGGACCAGGACGTATTCGCAACCCTGCTTCTCCGGCAACTCGCGAAGCTTGGCGATGACTTCTTCCGCTTCCTGGCGGGAGTAGAAGAGCCCCACGGTGCTGACCTCGCCGCCGGGCCTTTGCTCTTGCAGGTAGAACTTGTCCACTAGTACGTCGGCGTCTTGTAGCCCATGCGCTTGCGCTCCTTCATGAAGGTCTTGAAGGTGGTGCGGTGACTGCGGACGTTGTAGGGGCAGACGTCCACGCACAGGTGGCAGTACTCGTCGCGCAGGCGGGAGTAGGGGTAGCACTTCTCGAGGTCGATCAACCAGCGCTTGATGCCATCGGTCATCACGGGGTCCTTGGGAATCGCGTCGCCCGGACAGTTCTGCATGCACACGTTACAGTTGGTGCAGAAGTCCTGCACGCCGAACTCCCGCGGCTGGTCCTCGTCCAGCGGCAAATCGGTGGTGACGAAACCGGGCCGGAAGTCCGCGCCGTATTTCTCGTTGATGAGGCTGCCGTGGCGGCCGAGCTCGCCGAACCCGACCTGGTAGAATACCGGGATGGCCTGCACCTCCCGGACGCCGTTGTGATGGGCCCAGGCGGGATACCCCAACTCGCGGATGTAGGCCGCCAGGTCGGTGGAAAGGTCGGAGACCACCGCGTACACCCGCATGGCCTCTTCCTCCACCGCCTCGGCGCCGTCGAGGACCTTGTGGTAGTCCTCGCTTACGCAGGCCGCGATCACGTACTCGTGGGGGACCTCTTTGCCCAGGTCGATCATGGACGGCTTGAGCCGGCAGATGCCCACCAGGTCCGCGCCCAGTTCCCGGGCCTTGGCCTTGATCTGCGCGGTCATGGCGGCGCGGTCCGTCACCTCGACTCGTTGCGGGTTCACCGGACCGTCGCGGAGCGGGGCGTTCTCCGTGCACCGATTGACGTATCCGACCACTTTCTCCGAACGGCTCGCATAGTGCGGCACCTGGTCCATTCCCATGGAATGAACCATGGTAGCCAGCACCGGATCGGCCATTCCCTGCATTCGTCTCGGCGTGGTTCCGCGCATGGAGTGCTCCCGTTTCGGGTAGTACCGCCCTCGCCGGGGCGACGAGGTTGCCTACTCGCCTGTATCAAAACCGGCGCCCGCGTGGCAATACCCGGCGGTCCCGCCAACGGACACGGCCGGTTGGGCAGCCGTCTCATTCTCGTGTAATAATACCGTGCTAGAGATGTTGCGTTTCGTAACCATCGAGGGGGGCGACGGGTCGGGAAAGACCCGGCACATCACGCTACTCGACGAGTATCTCGATTCCCGGGCGGTGCCCAAAGTGATCACTCGGGAGCCGGGGCACACGCCGCTGGGAAAGGAGCTCAGGCGCCTGTTATTCGAGGGCGGCCCGGAGTCCCTTTCGGACGAGACCGAGCTCTTCCTGATCCTGGCGGACCGGGCTCAGCACGTGCGCGAAGTCATCCGGCCCGCGATGAAGGAGGGCCGCCTCGTCGTGTCCGACCGCTTCGCTGACTCCACGCTGGCGTACCAAGGTTACGGGCGTGGCATGGACCTGGAGCTGCTGCACCGGTTGAATCTCGTGGCGACCGGCGGGATCATGCCGGAGCTTACCATCATTCTCGACTGTCCCGTGGAGGTTGCGCTGGCCCGGGCCGCCGAACGGCTGGGCACGCAGGCCGTGCGGGAAGACCGGTTCGAGGCCGAGGGGGTCGAATTCCAGCAGCGGGTACGCGACGGCTTCCTCAAGCTTGCAGCTGCCGAGCCATCACGCTACGTGGTGGTCCGTTCCGACGGGCCGATAGCGGAAACCCGGAAGCAGGTCCAGCAGATCGTCGCCGAGCGCTTGGACGCGCGGACCGGCGGTGCATGATGTCCGAGACATGATGCTGCGGTTCCAGGACATCATCGGCCACCAGGGCCAGATCGAGTTGTTGCGGCGGGCGGTGGACCGCGATCGGCTGCACCACGCCTATATCTTCGTCGGCCCCGAGGGCACGGGCAAAAGGACCGTGGCCACCGCCCTGGCGGCGGCGATTCAATGTCAGGCCGGCGACGGTGACGCCTGCGGCGAGTGCCCGAGCTGCCTGTGCATTCGGGACGGCAACCACGCGGACCTGCACTGGCTGGAGCAGCGCAAGGGCAAGCGGGACATCACCATCGAGCAGGTGCGGGAGTTGCAGAAACAGTTGGTGCTGCGCCGCTTCACCGGAAGGAAGAAGATCGCCATCATCGACCCGTTGACGCTGGTGAACCTGCATGCCCAGAACGCGCTCCTGAAGACCCTGGAGGAGCCGCCGGAAGATTCCCTGCTGATCCTCATCGCCGAGAGCACCGGGGACGTGCTGCCGACGGTGCTCTCCCGTTGCCTCC
>JAPOQB010000076.1 GCA_026710965.1 Deltaproteobacteria bacterium
GCGACTCGAACCTGACCTCCATCGGTGGCGGCGTGCTGATGAAGGACCAGGACGGCGCGGTGGTGGGGGCGGTGGGGGTGAGCGGCCGCACCGCGGAGGAGGACATCGAGGTGGCCGTGCGGCTGGTGGACAAGATCAAGGCCAAGGCCGGGATCTGACGGCCTCGGGCGCGGCTCCCGGACTCGCCGACCCGTTGGCACCGAGGCCCCGGCTTTGTGACCCTTGCCGCGATTGCCGGCGATCGGCCGGCAACGGCCGGAGGAAGGAATTCCAATGAAGACGTTTCGCTCCATGATCATCGGTCTGGCGGCGCTGCTGATGCTGGCAGGCGCTACCTGGGCCGCGGACGCGCCTTTCTACAAGGGCAAGACCATCCGCATCATCGTGGGTTACAGTCCCGGCGGCGGTTTCGATACGTTCTCCCGGCTCCTGGGCAGATTCCTCAGCGAGCACGTGCCGGGCAATCCCTCGGTGCTCGTGATGAACATGCCCGGCGGCGGCAGCATATCCGCGGCCAATCGCGTCTATGCCATGCAACCGGGCAACGGGCTCACCGTGGTCGTGTTCAACGCGGGCTCGCTGGTGGAGGCGGTGAACAGGAAACCGAACATCAAGTTCGACCCGCGGAAATACATCTGGCTTACGGACCCGGCCATCGGAAGTCTTCCCGAGGTTCTGTGGGTCCGCAGCGACCTTCCGGTCAAGACCTTCGAGGATTTCAAGAACTTGAAGAAACCCTTGAACGCAGGTTCCACCGGCGTCGGCTCCGCGTCCACCGCGGCCACGCTCTTCCTGCGCCATCTGGGCTATCCCATCAAGGCGATCATGGGTTATCGCGGCACGGCCAACGTGATGGCGGCGATGGAGCGAAAGGAACTGGACGCGCGCGTCATGTCGCAGCAGACCATGCAGGGCAACTACCGGCGCTACATCGAGAGCGGCCTCGTACGCCCGATCCTGTCCCTGGGCGAGGAGCCGCGGCTCAAGCCCATCCCGGGCATCGCCACGCTCAAGGACCTCAATCTCAACGCCGAGCAGCAACGCATCGCGGATTTCATGATAAGCACCATGAAGCTCCTGCGCCTCTTTGCCCTGCCTCCCGGCACGCCGCCCGACCGCGTGGCCACCCTGCGCAAGGCCTTCCTGGACACCCTGAAGAGTCCCGAACTCCTGAAGCAGGCCGAGCTCCAGAAACTCGTCATCTCTCCGGCCTCTCCGGAGAGCATAAAGAAGACCGTGGCCGACCTCTATGCGGCGCCGCAGGAGCTTCTCGACAAGTACAAGGAGATCGTGTCGGTGAAGTAAGGGAGTTGCGAGCGCATAACCCGGCGCGGAGAAGCCGACCAAACTAGTTGGATCAATCGGCCAGACCGCGCTCCATAATGTAGCGGGCGGCGGCGCGGACGCTTTCGGCGGCCGGAATGAAGTCCATATCCAGGAGCGTGCGTGCGCGGGCATTGTGCAGTTCCTGGCGCCGGCCCAGGAGGGGGACGATGGAACGGATGCTCCGGTCGAACATACCGATGAGACGGATCAGGAGGTCCGGGGCGGTTCGCAGCGGAATCCGTTTTCGTGGGTACTCGGCTTTCAATAACCCGGCGATCTCGGCGAGCCACATGAACTCGGCGGCTCCGATGATGCGCTTGCCCGCGGCGCCCGGCCGGTCAATGGCGCGGACGTGCATCGCGGCCACATCCGCGACGTCGACCACCCCGAGCCCCACCTTGGGCAGCACGGGGTCCCTGCCTCTGAGCAGCCGTTCCACGAGCCGCAACGACGTGCCGTAGTGATCGTCGAGGGGCTGCCCGAGGACGAGACAGGGATTGATCGTGGTGAGCTCCATGCCCGGCGCCTTGCTCCCCACGAAATCCCATGCCGCCCGCTCCGCCAGGGTCTTCGACTTGGTGTACGGGGTGATGCCGGGCCACGACGCGTCGCTCCAGTCGGACTCGTCGAATTTCTCCGAGTCGGCTTTGGAGGGTGCGTTGGTGACCGCGGCGGTGGAGGAGGTCAACACGACGCGGCGGATGCCGGCGGCGTCCGCCGCCCGCAGAGCTCGCAGGGTCCCGTCCACCGCGGGCCGGACGAGTTCGTTTTCGTCCCGCGGCTGCTTCATGGGCAAGGGCGACGCCGTGTGCATCAAGATGTCGACGCCCGACATGGCCTCGAGCCAGCCGTCATCGTTGTCGAGGTCCAGGGTGACGAAGCGCAGGCGCTGGTCGAGGTCCGCCGGCGAGGAGAGCCGCGGGCGCACCGCATTCCGGACTTCGTCGCGGCGCGAGTCCGTCCGCAGCGAGCCCACCACGCGGTAGCCCGCGTTCAGCAGTTCGAGAACGATGGGCTTGGCGATGAAGCCGCTTGCGCCGGTGACGAGTACGGTCTTGGGTTCTATCACTGGCCTTGGGTTTCAGGGTTCTCTCTTCGCTCCGAACGCACCTATGGCCGAGGGAGAGGTAAAGACGCCTCCGACCTCGGCATGGTCCGGACCATAGAACGTGCCGGCAATGTGCCCGAGGTCATCGTTCCGGCGCTCGAAACTTCCGTTGGCAACGGCAAGGCCGGACCAACTAATCTCGTCGTCAGTCAGTGACTGGTTGGTGTCCAAATAGACGATGTTGTCGAACGCGACGTCGAGCGTGTTCGTGGCGAGGGCGAAGTTCACGGTCGCGTCGCCTCGAAGTGGGCGGATCGTCGGGTCAAGCGTCGTGTGTCTCGTGTTGCCGAGCATGACGCCATTCCAGACTCCATCACCCTCGGGATTCGTTCCGGTCTCGGTATGGTCCCCGAAGGATACGTTGTACGCGGTTTGCAGGGTGACCCCCGCGACGGTGGCCGTCCCTATGATGTTGTTGAACGCGGCGTGATTGAGCCAAGCGCCATAGTTCGTAAAGGTCCAATCCGTTCCATTGGCATCCAGGTTGATGGTGCTCTTGGACAGCTCTACGCCACGACGCGCCGGTAGCGTTGTATGGTCCGCGGCCGGGTCCGTGAAGCGGAGCAAATCGGAGGCCGTCTGGATCAAGGGTTCGACCAGGGGGTCGTCGTTGACTTGAGTGCAGTTCCGTCCAGTGCATCGGTATCGGGTCGGGAACGGCTCAGCGTCTCCTTGGACGGAGATCTGATCGCTTACGATCACGGTGTCGGTGTTCAGGACGATATTACCGAGCGGGAGGTTATCGACGACTTCACGGAAGGTGTTTTTCTCACCTTCACTACAGGCTGCCAGGAAAACCACGAGCGCAAGCGCGACACGCCACATAGAGGACCTCCTTGATCAGCGTTTGAATCGTTCAGGCATGTGCTTTGACTCACTTAGCAGAGAAGTCGGGGGGGCTGCAATTTTCATTCTGCTCCAGCAGCGTACTCAGGTCTGATACAGCCCGTCGATGAACCCGCTGTCGTCGATCTTTCGCAGGTAGTGATAGTCCCACAGCGCCATGGGCTCGACTTGCGCCGCCGCCGGGTCCTTGCGCTTGGCCAGCTCGTAAACGTTGCCGACGGCCTCGAAGGAGGCATAGGGCTTCGGGCTCAGGATCTTGGAGATGCTTTCCCACAGGCGCGTGGCGGCCTCGACATCGAGCTCGCCCTCGTTTTGATACCTTTCCCGGATGATCCGGATGGACTCCTCCCGGTGGGTCTTGAAATAGGCGATGCCCTGGCAGGTTCCCTTGAGGAAGCGCTCGACGATGTCCGGGTTCCGGTCGACGAAGCGGCGTCCGCTGGACATGGTGGTGAACCAGACCATGGGAAGGGGGCTCAGGGGGATGACCTTCAGGCCGGCGCGCTGAGCGAAGAGGTCCGCCGGCGGGTTCACCAGCGCCGCATCCGCCTTGCCGTCCCGCACGGCCTCCCATGTGGTGCCGCCGTGGATCCTTTCGAGCGTCACGTCGCCGCGGTCTTGGTCCAGTCCGTTCTGCTTGAGGAAGAGCCAGTTGTTGAGACCCGGGTGGTTTCCCCGGGTGGCCACCACTTTCTCCTTCAGATCGGAGAGCTGGTCGATGCCGGAGTCCGCCCTGACCACGAGGCGGTGGTCCAGGAGGCTGACGGTCTGGCCCAGATAGAGCCACTGGTCCCCGCGGGTGCGCGCCGCATACGTGGAGACGTGATTGCCGCCGACGAACTCGACACTGCCGTCGGCCACCTGCTTGTGGGCGTCTTCGGAGCTGATGTAGGCGTCGTACTCGACGTCGAGATCATGCCGCTCCCACGAGCCCGACTCCGCCACCACGTGGAGGAAGGCGAGATGACTGCTGGATCGGTAGGGAAAATGTATCTTGTCCATGGGTTCTCCCTTGAGTTCCGTGATGCCGTTTCGTCACCCGAGTGGGTGCGCTACCTATCCTACACGAGCATCGTATCCCCCGCGAGTGCCGGAAATGGGTTGAACGAGAGGCCGAAAGCGGGGTAAATGGCAGGACACCGTCTGGAACGTGATGGCGTAACGCTGGCGGCAGCGCAAACGCCCGGAGGAACGATGAACAGAATCAGCACCGTTGTTTGCGCCATGGCCGCGGCCGCATTGTGCCTGGTGGGCACCGTGCAGGCGGCTCCGGATTATACCGGCAAGACCCTGCGGCTCATCGTCGGCACATCGCCGGGGGGTGGATACGACACCTACGCCCGGGCCATCGCGCGCCACATGCCCAAGCACCTGCCGGGGAAGCCGAGTATCATCGTCCAGAACATGCCGGGAGCGGGCAGCCTCATCGCCGCCAACTACCTGTATAACGTGGCCAAGCCCGACGGGCTGACCTTCGCCATGCTCATCAGCGGGCTCGTGATGGAGCAGGCCATGGGCACGGAGGGGATCAAGTTCGACGCGGGCAAGTTCCACTGGATCGGGGCCCCGAGCGTGGGCATGCCGGTGTGCGCGTTCATGGGCTTCAGCGGCATCAAGACGCTTCAGGACCTGGTGACCTCGAAGAAACCCATCACCATGGGGGCGGCGGGCAGCAGCACCCGCGAGCAGCCCCGGATCCTGAAACAGTTGATCGGCGCCAACGTGAAGCTGGTGCCCGGCTATCAGGGCACCGCGGGCATCCGCGCGGCCATGACCCGGCGGGAGGTGGACGGCGCCTGCTGGCAGTGGGTGTCCATGAAGATCACCGCCCGGGACATGCTCAACGC
>JAPOQB010000273.1 GCA_026710965.1 Deltaproteobacteria bacterium
CCCACCATGAGGAAGTCAGGGCGGAAACCATACTGGCGCCCTTGGTGGATGCCGCCGATGCCCTTTCCGGCGCGCGTCCGGGGGCGCGGCGCGAAATGCTCGAGACGTATGTCCGCCGGCTCGAGGAGTTGGAGCGGATCAGCAACTCTTTCAAGGGAGTGGAAAAGTCCTACGCCGTGCAGGCGGGACGAGAGCTCCGGATCATCGTCCAGGCGGCGCAGATTTCCGATGACGAGGCCGCATCCATGGCCCGGGCCGTGGCCAAGAAGGTTGAGAATGAGATGGCCTACCCGGGTCAGATCAAGGTCACGGTGATCCGCGAGACCCGGGCTGTCGAATACGCGCACTAGAGTGGCCAAGATGAACATGAGCCCCCAAGAACAGTTGAGGCAGCTCAAGCGCGGAGCGGTGGAGATCATCTCCGAGGAAGAGCTGTTGAAGAAGCTCGAGCGGCGGACCCCGTTGCGGGTCAAGGCCGGGTTCGACCCCACCGCGCCGGACCTGCACCTGGGCCACACGGTGCTGATTCAGAAGATGAGGCAGTTCCAGGAATTGGGGCACCAGGTGATCTTTCTGATCGGCGATTTCACCGGCATGATCGGCGATCCGTCGGGGAAATCGGAGATGCGCAAGCAACTCAACCGGGACCAGGTCCTGCAGAACGCCGCCACCTACAAGGAACAGATTTTCAAGATGTTGGACCCCGAGGTGACCGTGGTGGAGTTCAACAGCCGGTGGATGGAGCAGCTGGGGGCGGCCGGGCTACTGGATCTGAGCGGTAAATACACGGTGGCCCGGATGTTGGAGCGGGACGATTTCAAGAAGCGGTATCATGCTCAGGAGGCGATCGGAATTCACGAGTTCATGTACCCGCTGATTCAGGGCCATGATTCGGTGGTGCTCGAGGCCGATGTCGAGTTGGGGGGGACGGATCAGAAGTTCAACCTGTTGGTCGGGCGCGAGTTGCAGCGGGAAGCCGGCCTGGAGCCACAGGTGGTCTGTATGATGCCCTTGCTGGAGGGCACGGACGGGGTCCAGAAGATGAGCAAGAGCCTGGGCAATCACATCGGCATCGCCGCGCCCCCCGAGGAAATGTACGGCAGGACGATGTCCATCTCCGACGACCTGATGTGGCGGTACTGCGAGCTCCTCAGCAGCCGGGAACTGGAGGCGATCAATTCCGAGAAATCGTCGGTGGCGGCGGGTTCATTGCATCCGATGGAGGTGAAGAAGGCGCTCGCCGCGGAGATGGTGGAGCGCTTTCATGGACGGGACGCCGCAAGGGCCGCGCAGGAGTATTTCGAGGTGCGGCATCAACGCAGGACGATCCCCCAGGACATCCGCAAGAACTTCTCCCCCCCGGACAAGATCCGGGTCTGCCAGCTGCTTTTGGATCTCGAGTTCGCCCGCTCGAAGAGCGATGCACGGCGGCTGGTGGCACAGCGGGCCGTGCGGGTGGACGGTGCGATCGTGAACGACCCCAACTTCGAATTCCACCGGGACACCCATCGCGTCGTCGAAGTCGGGAAAAACCGTATCGCGCAGGTGAAGTAGCCAAAAACTTTGCCGACGGCTGTTGACAGTATCCGCTCTTTGCGGTACATCTTCTCTTCTGCCTTTGAGCAGGAACGCTTCGGTCTTTGAAAACTAAATAGTAGCGCTGCCCCACTTGATGGGGCAGAAAGGTTCAGGGCTCTCACTTTGTCGGCGCTGTGCTGTTCTTTCTTGTAAAGAGCCGCCTCAAGCGGCAAAGTTTTTACCGAGAGTTTGATCCTGGCTCAGAACGAACGCTGGCGGCGTGCTTAACACATGCAAGTCGTACGAGAAAGTCTCTTCGGAGATGAGTAAAGTGGCGCACGGGTGAGTAACACGTAGGTAACCTACCTCAGGGACCGGGACAACCTACCGAAAGGTGGGCTAATACCGGATTAGACCACGGGGGCTTCGGCCCTAGCGGTAAAAGTTGGCCTCTGCATGCAAGCTAACACCAAGAGATGGGCCTGCGGACCATTAGCTTGTTGGTGGGGTAATGGCCCACCAAGGCTGAGATGGATAGCTGGTCTGAGAGGATGATCAGCCACACTGGGACTGAGACACGGCCCAGACTCCTACGGGAGGCAGCAGTGGGGAATCTTGGGCAATGGGCGAAAGCCTGACCCAGCAACGCCGCGTGGGTGATGAAGGCCTTCGGGTCGTAAAGCCCTGTCAGAGGGAACGAATGTTCCCGGGACGAATACTTCCGGGAAGTGACGGTACCCTCAGAGGAAGCACCGGCTAACTCCGTGCCAGCAGCCGCGGTAAGACG
>JAPOQB010000075.1 GCA_026710965.1 Deltaproteobacteria bacterium
CATATCCACCTCACGCGGTTACCTGCGTCCCGGTCTCATCGGGCTCGGGCCAGGGAGACGAAAGGGCGAACTCGGCGGCCTCTTCCACCCGGGCGCGGGCGTCGCTCTCGGCCTTCTCGAAGTCCTTGGCCGACGCCGCCCGCCGCCGCTTGAGGACCCGCGTGAAGCGCGCGATGGGGTCCTTCTTCTTCCAGTCGGCCAACTGGGAAAGTTCCCGGTACTTGCCGGGGTCGCCTTCGTAGTGTCCGCGAAGGCGATAGGTCAGGCACTCGACGAAGGTGGGGCCCTTGCCGGCGCGGGCGTTCCGGACGGCCCGGTCCATGGCCTCGCGCACCGCCAGGATGTCGTTGCCGTCCACGGTGGCGCTGGGGATGCCGTAGGTCTGGGCATGCCGGGCGAGCCGCTCCACCTTGGTGTGGGCGGAAAGCGGCGTGAACTCGGCGTAGCCGTTGTTCTCGCACACGAAGATCACCGGAAGCCCCCACAGGCTGGCGATGTTCAAGGACTCGTGGAACGGACCGGTCTGGCCGGCGCCGTCGCCGAAGAACACCACCGCCACCTGTCCCGCGCCCCTCTCCCGGGCGGCGAAGGCCGCGCCCAGGGCCAGCGGCACCGTGCCGCCCACCACGCCGCTGGCGGTGACGAAGCCCGCCTCGACGGCCACCACGTGCATGGACCCGCCCTTGCCGCGACAATAGCCGGTGGAACGGCCCGCCAACTCGGCCATGAGCCGGTTCACGTCCGCCCCCTTGGCGATGGCGTGGCCATGGGAGCGGTGCCCGCCGTAGACCACGTCGTCGGTGTCGAGCAGGCCGCACACGCCCACCGCCACCGCCTCCTGCCCGATTCCGAGATGGAGCAGGCCGACGATCTCCCGAGCCGCGTAGAGCGCCGACACCTTCTCCTCGAAGGCGCGGATCACCCACATGCGCCGGAGCAGCGACACCAGCTCCCGATTGCCGGGCGGGCGCGCCGCCGCCTTCGCTTTCACCTGCTTCGCAGCTTTCATGCGCCTCCTCCCGGTCTTTGTTCAGCGCGTTGGCCCAAGGGCGCCGTCGGCCCGTCCACGGCCAGCCGGCGGAAACGCCCCCGGTCGATCTTGAACGCGTTCGGATCGGTCTCCGGCCACTGGTAGAACGCGTCCGGCACCTTGTAGCGCGGCAAGGTCTGCCTCAGCCACTCCGCCAGCGCGTCGCCGTCGGGATGCTCCTCGCGCGGCTGCACGAACGCCACGCACCGCTGGCCGAACTCCTCGTCGGGGATGGGCACCACCACCGCCTGCTCGACCCCGTCATGATCGGTCAGGGCGCGCTCGATCTCTTCCGGGTGAATCGTCTCGCCACCGGAGAAGAACCGGTTGTCGCGGCGCCCGATGACCGTCAGGTAACCCTCTTCATCCAGGCGCCCGAGGTCGCCGGTGGCGAACCAGCCGTCCTCCGTCAAGGGGCGCCGCAGGCCCTCACCCTCGACGTAGCCCATGAACAGGGTCTCGCCGGCCAACTGGATCTCCCCTTCTTCCCCGATCCGGAGCCGGCGGTACGGCAGCAGCTTTCCCGAGGTAAGCCGCTGGGCCGTGGTGGAATCAACCCCCGTGGTGGTGACCTGCGAGGTCATCTCCGTGCACCCGTAACTGGCGAACACCGGCAAGCCACGCTCGCTCGCCCGGCTCAGGAGCTTCAGCGGAACCGGGCTCCCGCCCAGGACCACGTAGCGGAGGAAAGGGTAACGCACGGACTCGGGCTGCTGCAACAACCGGTGCAGTTGCGTCACCACCACCGACAGATGGGTAATCTCGTATCGCTCCAGGACTGCATCAAGGGTCTCACCCCCGTCCGGCATCACCACGGTCGCCCCCGCCAGCAGACACCGGAAAAGGATGCCGAGCCCGCCCACGTGATAGAGCGGCAGGTCCAGCAGCCAGCGGTCTCCGGCGCTCAGCGGCAGGTTCCGGTTACAGCCGAGGGCGTTGTAGTAGTAGTTGCCATAGGAATGGAGCACCGCCTTGGGGGTGCCGGTGCTGCCGGAGGTAAAGACGATGGTGGCGGGGCGGTCGAGGGGCATGGTGGAACCCTGGACATCCTCCTCCAAGGGCGCTCCGGCCGCGGACAGGTCACCGCCCCGGAATATCTTCATGCCGCTCGTGATGTCGTCGAGGCCTTCCTGATCCGGGAACCGGGCCACCAGCTTCCGGCAATCGATGCGCCGCAGGAGATCCGCCACCGTGCGGTTCGGAAGCCGGGTGTTCATGGGACAGCAGACGGCGCCCAGGCGGAGAACCGCCAGCAACCAGACGAGGTAGTCCGGGCTGTTGGGTGCCAGTATGGCGACGCGCTCGCCGGGATCGCAGCCGGCCCGCCGCAGCGCCGCCGTCGTCCGCGTCACGCGGTCATGGAACTCCGCGTACGAGAGGATCCGGGAACCGCTGATGACCGCCGGCCGCTGGCCGTAGCGTCCGGCCGCTTCTTCAAGGGGACAGCGGATCTCAGGCATGCCGTATCTCGCTCAGCATCGATCCGTCGATGCAGTGGTCCCGCGCCCGCGCATCACTCCATCGGATCGCTCCCGGTTCGAAGGGAATACGCGGCCGGACCACGTCGGCGTCGAGCCAGCGATAGGTGTCGAGGCCCGCGGGCACGGCGTCCCCGGTTAAAGCCCAGGCAAACCCCGCCAACGCCAGCAGCCCGACGCCGCTCTCGAAGCAAGCGCTCACAACCGGGCGGACATCCAGCGCCGACGCCTTGATCGCCCATTCGCGGGCTCTCGCGATTCCGCCCAGAAGCGTCGGCTTC
>JAPOQB010000481.1 GCA_026710965.1 Deltaproteobacteria bacterium
AGCAGGAAGACGTCGCCGGGATAGATGCCGCCGTTTTCTTCGAAACGTTCGATGATCCGCTTGACGGCGAAACCGGCGCAGGCCGCGTGACGGATCATCGACTCCCCCACCGACAGGACGTCGCCGTTGGCCATGTAGAGGGACGCCATGTAGTCGTGAAGCTGGGTGGTGTTGACGGTTCCGCCCACCCGCTCCAGGGTGGCGCCCATCTCCCGGGTGATCTCGTGGAGCCGGTGCGAGAGGATCTCGAAGGTGACGGGGTCCACCTGCCTGCCGATCACGTCCGTGTAGGTCGAGTCCATCATCGTCCTGCCTCTTGTGTTACCTTGCAACGCCGGCCGCGATCAGGAACCGACGCCGTTGTCCCCCACGAAGATCCGGATGTTATGGAAGCCGTCGATCTCGACGCGGTCCCGGGGGTTCACCACCACCGTGGTGACCGGGGTCTCGATGACCGCCGGGCCGGACAGCCCCATCCCCGGCCGCATCCGCTGAAAATCGTAGATGGCCGTGGGCGCGAACTCGCCGAGTTCCTCGAAGAAGACACTTCGAGGCGGCTTCAGCGCGTCGTCCGCCGCGGCCTTGCGCACCGGAGCCTCCTTGATGCGGGGCTTGTTCAACAGTCCCACCGCGGTGACCCGGAAGGTCAGGATCTCCTTGCCCGCTTCCCGATAACCCGAGCCCTTGCCGTACGCCTTCTCATAGGCCTCGTCGAAGTCCTCGTAGAGCCGCTCCAGGTCGGCATCCTCAAGGACGGCTGTTCCCGGGGCCAGCAGCACGTTGAGCTCGTGGACCTGGTAGCGGTAGCGCATGTCGATGCTGCGCGTGACCGCCATGTCGGCGGGACCGAATCCCGCGGCGCCCAGGTCCGCCTCCGCTCTCCGGATAAGCTCGGTGAAGTTGTGGTTGACGCGGCCGGCGTCCGCCGGCACCTGCAGGTGATCCGACTTGCCGTACTCATGCACCACGTCGGAGCTGATGAGCCCGGTGGCACCGTGTACCGAGGCGGTGAGGGGGATCACCACCTCCCGGACGCCCAGGTCCGCGGCGTAGCGCCCGGCGTGAACCGGCCCGGCGCCGCCGAAGGCGAACAGCACGAAGGCCCGCGGGTCGTGGCCCTTTTCCACCGTGGCCCGGCGAATGAGGTCACTCATGTGCGCGTTGGAGATGCGGTAGATGCCCAGGGCCGCCTCCGACTCGCTCATTCCCAGGGGCTCGGCGATCCTCCGCTTCACCGCCTGAAGCGCCGCCTCCCGGTCGAGCCGCATCCGGCCGCCGAGGAAATAGTCCGGGTTGAGATAGCCGAGGATGAGGTCCGCGTCGGAAACCGTGGGCTCGGCGCCGCCGAGGCCGTAGCATACCGGCCCGGGGCTGGCACCCGCCCCCTCGGGTCCCACCTTGAGGAGCCCGGTCTCGTCCTCGATCCAGGCGATGCTGCCGCCGCCGGCGCCCACGGACTCCACCCAGATCTTGGGCGCCAGCACCCGGTGGCGCAGCACCACCGGCATGTAGTCCCGCTCGACGCGCCCTTCCCGTACCACGCCCACCTTGAACGTGGTGCCGCCCATGTCGGTGGCCAGGATGTTCTGCTCGCCGATCAACTCGCCCAGGAAGCGGGTGCCCACGACACCGGAGGCCGGGCCGGACTCGATGGTGCCGACGGCGTTCCGGCAGGTGGCCTCGATATCGAGCACGCCGCCGTAGGCCTGCATGATCATCGGCGGCTTCGCCAACCCCTTGCCTCGCAGCACCTGTTCGAGATTGACCAGATAGCTTGAGATCCGAGGGCCGATGTAGGCGTTGAAGACCGTGGTGGCGGTACGCTGGTACTCTCCCACGAACGGGGCGGCGGCGCTCGAAAGGGTGACGTAGACGCCCGGATGACGGCGTCGGAGGATGTCCCCCACCGCCTTCTCGTGAGCATCGTTGGTCACGGACCAGAGCAGGCACACGGCCACGGACTCGACGCCGCGCGCCACCAGGCCATCCAGGGCGTCGGCCGCCTGGTGCTCGTCGAGGGGCACGGTGACGGCGCCCTTGTAGTCCATGCGCTCGTTCACCTCGGCAACGAGGGACCGGGGCACGAACGGTTCGGGCTTCTGCAGCCACGCCAGCCGGCCCGCCTCCGCCTCGGTGAGTCCGTCGGTGACCTTGCCCTGCATCATCAGCAGGGTATCGGGAAAGCCTCTTGTAGCCACGAGGCCGGTCCGGGGCCCGGAGCGGGTGATCAGGGTGTTCTCGCCGATGGTGCAGGCGTGAAAGAACAGCGTGGTTTGCCGGAGCAACTCCTCCTCGCCGCCGAGGCCGAGGTTCCGGGCCGCGTCCCGCACCGCGCCGGCCGCGCCGGCGGAATAGTCCGGCGGCGTCGAAAGCGACTTGCCCACCACCATCTCGCCCTGGTCGTTGACCACGACGCAGTCGGTGAAGGTGCCGCCGATGTCCACGCCGACGATGTATCGACCTGGGAAATGGCTCATGACGATAGTTGATAATCTGTACGCGTCCTGGCGGAAAGCCCCCCGGCAACCACTTCCGGAAGAGCCTCCGCCTCATAGGGATAACCCGCATGTTGTCCGATGACAAGACGGCGGAAGAGTGGTTGCGGAGATTCGGTGGTCGGATGGCGCGGAAGGGACAGGGTATGAAAGTCTCGACCCCGCATCCTCCGGCGAAACCGGGCGGCTCGGCTGGCCTCGGGAAAAGGAGAGTTCATGCCAACCGCGATGCAGAGCGGGCGGGCCACGCCTCCTCCAGGCCCGCCCGCCGCTCCTCTCTTGTCTGTCATCCTTGGCCCTCGTCCCCGGCATGCCCACCTCAGTCATGATCGTCACCGGCAGCACGACGCCGGCTGAATACGTGCTCAAGCCCATCCTCGTCACCCTCGGACGCGCACTCCACGAGAACCAAAGCGGCGCGCCGACACCGCCGGACAGCGCCTGAAACAAGAAGGCCGTGGCATCCAGGTCGTGCGAGTGAAGATCGCGTTGTGGTGTGCGTGGCCACCTGCACGCCCGGGGTTCTCGGGGGTCAGCAGCTGCCCCCGGCCCACGCCCACGCCCGCACGAGCCCGGCAATAGGAAAAAAATATCGTTTTATGGATACTGTTACGTACATTCTGTTCCAATTTGTGTTATTCATGCCTTTTTTTTCTATCGATTTTACAGACACGGAATGGACCGGGCATGAAAATCTCGACTCCACGGTCGTTCAGCGGAATTAGGCAGCGGCCCGCTGCCGGAACACCGGCGGCCCGGCTGGCCCCAAGACAAGGAAAGCTCATGACGACCGCGATACAGACCGCGACGCCGCTTTGCGCGACGCGCACCGTCCGTGCTAAACGACCGACCGACCGAATTAGATGGGCCTCGCCTTCTAGAACCGGTTCCCGCTCCGCACTTTCCGGCCCCGGGGGCGGCGCGTTTCGCGCCGCGGCGGCCGTGACGGGCCGCGCGATGCGGGGTCCGTGCGCGTGGGCGCTCGCGCTGCTCCTGGCGGCGGCGCTCGCCTTGCCCGGCCCCGCCCACTCCCAGACCACGGTCTGGAGCGGCACGCTCACCGTGGGGGACCTCGTAAGTGATGGTAGAGGATGCCTGGCTGATAGTCTCTCCCCGTTTAACCATCCATGCTCCAACTCCAACAATCTGAGCGACGACGACTTCTCGCACGACGGCACAAACTATACGATAACTGCAGTCTTCTTAAACGCGACTCACGCCTGGCTATTTCTTGAATTCGATAAAGCCCTCTCGACCGCCACCAAGAGACTGCAGCTCAGGGTCGGCAGCTCCACGTTCGCAGATGGAAGTCTTAATGAAGGCGCTACGCAGCTATTGTGGAGCAACACCGGCCTGAGCTGGTCGGTCGGCGACTCGGTGTCGCTGTCGCTGGTCGAGCCAGCAGCGGCCACCGCTCCGGGGAAGCCGACGGGCCTGTCGGCGAGCGCGAGCGGGGCGACGCAAATCGACCTCTCCTGGACCGCCCCCTCCGTCACCGGCGACGGCGCCATCAGCGGCTACCGGGTCGAGGTCTCGAGCGACAGCGGCTCCACCTTCTCCGACCTCGAGGACGACACCGAAAGCACGACCACGACCTACTCCCA
>JAPOQB010000257.1 GCA_026710965.1 Deltaproteobacteria bacterium
AGATCGCGTGAAGGCGATGCTCTTCGCCGCCGGGCTCGGGACTCGGCTGCGGCCCCTCACCGACACCCTTCCGAAATGCCTCGTGCCAGTTAACGGCCGCCCAATGATCGACTACCCGCTGATGCTGTTGCGCCACTACGGGATCCGCGAAATCGTCGTCAACGTCCACCACCACGCCGAACGGGTCGAGGAGTACCTGGGCGATGGCTCCCGGTTCGGCGTCGACGTCGCCTATTCACGGGAACCGGTGCTGCTGGACACCGGCGGCGGACTGCTTGGCGCGAAGAGGTTCCTCGAACAGGACGCCTTTGTGATCATTAACAGCGACGTGCTGATCGATCTACGACTGGATGAGGTCCTGAGGTTTCACCACGACCGCGAGGCCGCAGCGACGCTGGTGTTGCGGAAGGACCCGCTGGCGGAAGCGTACGGTGCCATCTGGACCGATGCGACGGGACGAATGAGGAAGCTCCTGCACCACGAAGCACCCGGCAAGGGCTCGGGTAATCTCGAACAATACATGTTCACCGGTGTGCACATTGTGGAGCCCCGGATCTTTCGGTACATGGAAGGCCACGAACCGTTCAGCATCACCCGCACGACCTACCCGCGAATGCTCGCGGGCGCCGAGCGCCTCTGCGGTTTTCCCTTCGACGGGGACTGGCAGGATATGGGCACCCCGGAACGGTTACAGGCTACCGAGGCAAAGCTCCGAGAGGGCACCCTCAGGCCCCATTTTCTCTAGCTACTGATCTTTTTCCAGGTCCCGTTTACCGTCCAGATACTCGCTATGGCTCTGAATCTGTTCCGCGTCATAGAGTTCGCGGTCGACGCGGTGCAACAGCAGTTCGCCCGACTGAATGATTTGAAGTTTCTCGGCGACGCCCTTGCGAGCCAGTGAAATGCTTCGCCGTAGCGCGCGGCGTACCACACCCCTGGTGTCCCAGAACTCGTCCGGGATTTCCCGGTAACCCTCTCTCGTCGCCTTGGCCAGCAGCGTCAGACCTCCCTTGAAGCTGTCGAGGCCGGCGTCGTCTTTGCCACGCTGCATCTGCGTTAATCCCAGGACGAGCCAGCCGATCTCGTCCTCGCTGTTCAACGCCACCGCCCGTTTCAACACCTCGAAAGCCGACCCGTACCGGCCGGCGTAGTAATAGGCGCGCCCGAGTTGCGTGAGGCTGTCCTTGTACCTCGGGTTCCGCCGAACGACGTACTCGAGGTGGACGATGGCTTTCCTCGCGTTGCCGCCACGTTGGGTCTTGCCCAACTCCAACACACCGTCATTGTAGTTGCCGCCGACTCCGATGCCCCCAGGCCTGGAACAACCCGAAAACCCCGCCACGAGAATGCCGGAAACTATAACCACACCAAGCAGTCGCCATGTGACTCGCCCGAATCCCGCCATTTGTTCCCCCAATGACTTCCGTTATCGTACCAACCAGACCGTTGTACGTCCGGCCGCTCCACATCCGATCAATGCCCTTGGTCAGGCACCCGTTGACGCGGCCGTTGCGAGTATTTATTCCACTCAACGTTGCCCGTCAAGGGGTGTCATTTAGGCATCCGCGATGGTCCGGTTTGGCGCAAGAGTTCTTGAGGCAAAAAAACAGGGCCGCTCCCGGAAGGGAACGACCCTGCTTGTTGAAGGTTCAGGTTAACTCTAGAACCGGTACTCAGCGATCAAGGTGAAGACGTTGGCGCTGTTGTCGCCGTCGTCCGCAGTCGCGACCGTGCAGCCGGCGTGCTCGCAACCGAGGCTATCCCACACACCGTGGATCTGCATCCAGCCACCGGGGACATTGTAGACCACCGCTACGCCGCTGTTGGTGCCTTCCTGACCATTCGAGTCGATTTCCGTGACGGAGTACATCGGGGAGACATAGATTCCGCCTTCCTTCTTGCTTCCACCCATCATGCCGCTCTTGGGACCCCACAGCCAGATCACCGCGGCGAGACGGACCTCGGAAGCCTCGATGTCGTCAGCGGCGCCACTCTCCGCATCGGCCTCGTACGAGGCCACGTGCGCGGCCAAGCCGAACCACTTAAGAGGTGACCACGAAAGGTTGTGGAACATGTAGGTGTGGTCGCCCAACACCTTGCCGCCATTCACAATGCTTATGCGCTCCTGAGTGGTGGGACCGTAAACGCTTCCGGGACCTTCGCTAAGGTCGTTCATCGACTCATAGGCGAAGTTGTAGGTCAAGCTTGAGACGTTGAAACCACCCATTGTCTTGGCCTTCGCGAGGGGCTGAATACCGAGGCCGAAGGCCATGCTGCGACCGTCGGTTCCATGGCCGGGCCCGCGTCCGTACTCATCCTGCTCGTCTAGACCCATGGCAATGGCGAGGTGCTTAATCTTGCTGATGCCCATGGCGGGCAGCTTGCCCCAATTCAATACCACGCTGCCGTCTTGCGAACCGCCCATCGCCAAAGCGTTGATGAACGCGGAATCCTCTGTCCGGCCATAGCCCTGGTTTTTGTTACCGTTGAACGAAGGGTTGTAACCGTAACCCACTGTCGGAAGAAACGGGTTCAACTTCTCGAAGTGGAGGTACGCGTCGCCGTCGAACGCCACCGAGCTGTTGCCGCTGAAGGTCCACTTGACCTCATAAAAGCCCTGCTGCGACGTGACATTGATGTTCGGCCTGAAACGACGCACCCGGATCACGCCATTCTGGAAGCCGCCTCCCGGATCGTCGTTGGTCAGATACATGCTGGAGTAGATCTGCAACCGCTGCCCGAACGTGATGCTCCAGTTGTTATCGGCGGCGGCGATCGTGAGGCCCTTACCCGCGGAATACTTGAACGCAGGCCCCTTCATCTCGGCGGCCAACGCACTCTCTTGATTCTGTTTGAGCTGGGCGAGTTCCCGTTCCAGGACTTGGATCCGCGCATCCACGTCGGACGCCTGGACCGGCGCTGCCGCAAGCACCATAGCTGCCGTTAAACCCAAGGCACCTGCGAAACCGAGCGCCTTTTTCAACACCTTATTCATGACCCCCTCCTTGGTAACGAGATTTAGTTCCTACAAGACAGCGAATCTGCTTTACGTTTTCTACGTTTTTCACCCGATACACGCAATTGGCGTTAAGTACCGTTTTCCCGAAAGCCAAGTCTCAAACCCGCAGAAACCTAGTACCTAGGTTGTACTTTTCGGCTAAATCCACTAAGATTCGGCTTTCGGGCGTCGAACATGCGGGAGAAACACGTTCATGGATCCGATCAAGATCGTACTAGCGGATAACCATACATTATTTCGAGAAGGTTTGAAACGCCTGCTGGCCGGCGAACGGGACCTGCTGGTGACGGCGGAGGCATCCCGGGTGGAGGATGTGGAAGCGGCCCTAACGAAGGGGAAGGGCGACCTGTTGGTGCTGGAGGTCGCGATGCCGGGCACGGAAGCGGTGCAGACCCTGCTGCAAGTGAAAGAGGGACACCCGGAGACCAGAACCATGATCCTCACGGGGTACGAAGACGCAGACATCATCGCCGACACGGCCAAGGCCGGGGCGCGTGGCTACGTCCTGAAGGATGTCGCTCCGGAGACGCTGTTCCAGGCGGTGCGCGCGATTCATGGCGGCGGGATATGGATCGACCAGAAGCTGCCCCGTGCCGGTGATTTCGCCGCCATTGCCGCCCAGGCCAATCCCGAGCCGCCGGGGGAGGAAGCGGATGGGATACAGAGCCTCACCCGGCGGGAGTTGGAAGTCCTGACACTGCTGGCCGAGGGATTCGCCAACGAAGAGATCGCTGCCAGAATGTTCATCAGCGAACGCACGGTCAGGGCCCACGTGACCGGCATCTTCGCCAAGCTGAAGGTGAACAACCGCGTCAAGGCCGCTCTGGCGATCGTCAGGAGCGGAATCCCGTCCCCTCCTCCCGCTGCTTCCCCCGCTCCTCGTCCACCCGCTGGATCAGCGCGAGGCCGATGACGAAGAAAACCAGCACCACCGCCATGCCGGCGCGCTGGGAACCGAACAGGCGCGTCAACTCCCCCAGCAGGAACGGCCCCATGAAGGCTGTGGCCTTGCCCGAGAAGGCGAACAGGCCGTAGAACTCGTTCCTCTTGTCCCGCGGCACGAAGCGGCCCATGAGCGAGCGGCTGGCCGCCTGGTTGGGGCCGCCGCACAGGCCGATGAGCAGGCCGGCGCCCCAGAAGAGCATGCGCCGGCCGGTGAGCAGCGCCGTCACGGTGGCCGCGATGAACCCCAGCAGGCTGATCTGGATGGTACGCTTTCCCCCCAGCCGGTCGTCCACGAACCCCAGGGCAAAGGCGCCGAAGCCCGCCGCCACGTTCAGGACCAGGCCGAAGAAGAGCAACTCCTCGAACGTAAAACCGAAGGTGCCGGCGGCGTAGATGCCGCCGAAGGCGAAGACCGTGTTGAGGCCGTCGGCGTAGAAGAGGCGGGCAAGCAGCAGGCGGACGATGTCGGGGTAGCGGCGAATTTCGCGGACCGTGGCGGCCAACCGGCGGAAGGCGTCGGAAAGTGACGCCCCGGCGGCGGGGCGCCGGGCGGCGGGTTCCCGGACCCACAGGAAAAGCGGCAGGCTGAACACCGCGAACCAGCCGGCCACCAGCAGGTTGGTGGCGCGGATGTGCTGGTAGCCCTCCTTCTCGAAGCCGAACCACGGGGCTTCGGCGTCGACGAAGCCCACCAGCGCCAGCCCCAGGGCAGAGAGTCCGCCGACGTAGCCCAGGGCCCAACCGTAGCCCGAGATGCGCCCGATGCGGTCGGGCGGGGCGATGTCCGGCAGGAAGGCATTGTAGAAAACCCCGCCCATCTCAAAGGCAATATTGGCGATGGTGAACCAGAAGAGCGCCTTGACCACCTCCCCCGGCATGGCCGTGTAGAGGAAACACGAGCCGGCAACAGCGACCACCGTGAAGAACCCGAGAAAACGCTTGCGATAACCGCCCCGGTCGGCCAGGGCTCCCAGCAGCGGCGACAGCAGCGCCACGGTGATGGCGGTGATGCTCACGCTCCGGGACCACAGCCACGTCCCCGTCACCTCGTCCGGGGCGATGACCTTGGTGAAGAACGCCGCATAGATGAACGTCACCACCAGCGTGGTGAAGGCCGAATTGGCGAAGTCGTAAAGACACCAGGCAAAGATGGTACGGCGGCTCGTAGGCATGAGGGCTCCGTGAGGCGTGTATACCACATCGTCACAAATGGCCGAAAAGTGACGGCAGAAAGGCTGAGAGGAAGCTGGAAGGCGGACTGCCTTCCGCTCTAGACCGTGATCGTGATCCCGCTTCTGCGCCCCGCCTGGCGCACGTCCGACAGGAACGTGGCGTCAAGCATCCCGTCACGAACGCGCATGACCCTGAAATCCGTGGAAGCGACACGGCCGCCGAAGAAAAGATAGGAAGTGTCCGGGTCGCATTGGTTCGACGTCCAGATCAGCCCTTCGACCTCGGGGAACTGGTGGTGGATGGCCTCCGCCCAACGAGCGGTAGCGGGATAGCGGCTCGGGAACGTCATGGTCAACGAATCCCGGCCGATGCGCCATTTTTTCAGGTCGGGGCCGCGCAACGAGGCAAGCTTCAAGTCGCGCAACACTTCGAGCCGACCGTGAGCGCGGCCTTCAACGAGCGTCCTGGGAACGGTCTTGCGCTCGGCCTCGGCGGGAATGTCGTGGAAGATGGTCTCGTAGATGGCTGATTCCAACGTGTCGCCCGCATAGAGCGACGGCACGCAATCGCCCTGTACATCCTGAATGGGCGCGAAGCGCGTGGGCGCCCCCTTGCAAAGGTTGAACTCGCTCGCCCTGTAGTTCCGGTCGTGTATCCGTTCCAGCAAGGCACCGGCTTCGAGTGTGACGACGTTCGGTTTGGCCAGTCTTGCCGGCGGCTTTCGAACCGACATTCAACGAACGCGCTTTAACCGACTGCCGCGTCGGTGAGCTTCCGGGCTGCATCGACAACCGCGTCCGGGTCCGACAGTCGTTCCTGGGGCTCGGCTCCATCAAGCCAGCCGTTGCCGGAAGCGAACCACATGGCGATCTGCCAGCCGGTCATGTGTCTTGGGAGAGCGGCCAGAACGTCCTTGACGACCAGCAACGGGGCACCGTCGACAAACTGGAAGGACGGAAAGAGGTCCACGCCGGCCCGCCGCACGGCGAAGAGCTTGCCCTCTCGCTTCCAGCGGGAAGCGGGCTCGCTCCTGTTCCGCGGTTTGAGACCGGACGCCGCGCGCACTTCGGCTGCGGTGAAAAGCGGTGTTTCCTTGAGATACTCTGCCCGCAGTGCGGCATTATCCAATTCGAGTTGGGCTTCGACCGGGGCACGGGGCGAGTCCGCAAGCATGACGTCGAGCAGCTTTTCGATATCGGCCTCGGTCAATCGAGTGTTGCGTCGGGCGGCGGTTGACGGAAGCGCCTCCAACGCTCGTTCGATCGCATGCGCGAGTGCCGCATCCGCCGCGCCCACGAGCAGCCAATCCCCGGATGGGATATCGACGGAGCCAGTGGCCGCTCCAATTCTCTTGCGCAGTCGGGCGGGCAGTTCTGCAAGATCATCAGGCGCGAGTTCGATACAGGAAAGGGTTGCGGGCATTGTCCCCTCCTTGACACTGACAGGGAGTGTGAGATTCATGACTTAGTTGTATATAGTGTTTATCATGCCATACTCAAGGGCGCAACTCGGCTCAGGGCAGCGTATTGCAAACTCGCCCGGAATGGGCTGAAATGAAATCAACCACCTTATAGGTTCCGGAGGGATCCATGCATCTTGCAAAACGAATCCGCCTTGCGTTCATTCCCGTGCTCGTCATGGCGTTCCTGGCGGGCTGGGCCGGCACGGCGCTGGCCATCGACCCGGTTTTCTCCACCTATCTCGGCGGCGCCATCCGGGGATACGACCCCGTCGCCTACCATACCGAGGGGAAGCCGGTGAAAGGCAAGAAAGCCCACCAGGTGGAATGGAAGGACGCCACCTGGCGGTTCGCCAGCGCCAAGAACAAGGAGATGTTCGAGGCCGACCCCGAAAAATACGCGCCCCGCTACGGCGGCTACTGCGCGTTCGCGGTGAGCCGGGGCTATACCGCCTCCATCGACCCCGACGCCTGGAGCCTCGTGGACGGCGCCCTTTACCTGAACTACAGTCTCGGCGTCCGGGACCAGTGGTCCGGGGACATCCCCGGCAACATCGCCAAGGGCGACGCCAACTGGCCCAAGCTGCTGGCCGGCAAATAGCCGCCGGCTTGGAACGGACCGATGAAATATTCCAAGATCGACGCCAAGGACTACGCCCGCGAGAACATGAAGGGCATCTGGGCCGCGGCCATGAACCCGTTCAACGAGGACTTCTCGTTCAACGAGGAGGGGCTGCGCCGGAACATCCGGCACTGGATCGACGACCTGGCGATCCAGGGGCTCTTCATCGCCGGCAAGCAGGGCGAATTCTTCGCCATGTCGCTGGAAGAGCGCAAGCGC